>VGFD01000796.1 GCA_016868975.1 Armatimonadota bacterium
CGGGCCCCACGCTGGGATCGACGATGCGCAGGGCTCGCAGGTCGCGCAGCGCGGCGCGCGGATCGCCAAAGCGGGGAAGGCGCGGCTGCGGATACAATAAGCGCGGATCAACGAATGCGGCCAGGCTCTCGCGCGCCATGTGCCAGGCCAGCCGGGTGGGCGTATGAAAGCTGCCCTGGCGCTTGCGGCCCTCGACGGCGTCGTCGCCCCAGGCGAGCCGCTCGTAGAGGGCTTCGAGGAGATGGCCGTTGACCGCAAGCTCGACCTGCTCGGGGGTGTCCTCGTGCAGGCTTTGGGGATATCCGGCCAGGGCCGCGGCGGCCCAGCCCGGAGCCGCGCGGCGCGGAGAGAACAACCCCTCGACGGCCTCCGAAAGCGCCGTGCGGGGCGCGTCCGAGGCGCGCGGATGCAGCCTCGCCCGAAGCACCTCGTCCAGGGCGGACGCCCGCAAGGCAGCCGCTTGACGTCTCGCCGACGCGTCGGGGAGGGCGCGGCGCCCGCGGGTCAGGCGGAGGACGCCGTCCTCGTTGCGGGACGGGACCACGACGTGCCAGCCGCCTTCTGGCGCGGGGAAGAAAGCCAGCGTCGCCTCGGCGTCGCGCAAGACGCGCCACTGCTCCTCCGGGTCGCAGGGAGAGGAATGGACGTGCACGCCGGGCCCAGGTGCTGGGAAAAACGTCTCTCTCATGAAGCGCCTCCTGCTTCGGGAGCGAGCGCCGCGGGTCCTCCGTGGCAGGCGACCTCAGGGAACGCTTCGAAGAGGAGCCCGCATGCGAACAGGGTTGCTGCTCGGGATCTTCCTGCTCTGCGCGATGCACGCGGCGCTGGCCGCCGACCCCGCCGTACGCAAGGGAGAAGCGCTGCTGGCGAAGGTGGAGGCGCAAACGGCCGGCATCAAGGATTTTGTGGCGGATCTCAAGGCGCGCGTCAACCTGCCCCTTTTGCCCGGGGTTGGCCTGAGCGGGCACGTGTATTTCAAGCAGCCCCGCAAGGTGCGGGTGCAGCTGGACAATCTTCCACGCTTCGTGCAGGGCTACAAACAGCAATTTTCCGGACTGGCCCCCACGCGCCGCAACAAGACCGACTATACGGCGCGCCACATCGGCCAGGAGAGCGTCCTCGGCCGGCCCGCCGAAGTGGTGGCCGTCACCGCGAAGGATCCGAAGTCGAATTTGCGGCTCATCACCATGTGGATCGATCCGAAGGACTTCACGGTGCCCAGAGCGGCGTTGAAATACGCGGACCAAACCGTGATCACCACGCAGACGAAATACATGCGCATCGAGGGGTTTCTGTTGCCCGCTTCCCAGGACATGCAGTTCAACCTGCCCCATATCGCGGGCACGGCGACGGCTGCCTACAGCAATTACAAAATCAACCAGGGGCTGGCTGACGCGGTTTTCGACAAGCCCCAAAAGGGCAGGTAGTCTAGACGGTATAAATCTCCATGCTGTACAGCGTGTTGGCCAGGTGCGGCGGGAGCACAGAGGCCACGTCCACCTCGCCCTGCGGCTGCTGGGCCTCGGCGTTGAAAGTGGGGCGGCCGCGCAGGAACATCTCTTCCATGGCGGTCTGTTTGGCTTCCTCGCGGCGCTGGCGGAGCATCTCGGCCATGTCCTGGCTGTGCTGGTACAGCTCGCCGGCCTCGGAAGAGCCGTCCTCTTCCTTCGCGTGGCGCTCCTCCATGTCGCGCAGGCTCGACAGCCTGGTGTCCGCGTGCTCGATCTGCTCGGCGGTGTAGAGGTCCGCCTTGAGCGCTTCCTCCTCGTGCTCCCGCTGCAGGTTGAGCGCCTTCTTGTGAGACAGCATCAGGGCTTTTTGCAGTTCGCCCTGGACGGCGGGGTTCTGCAGGTCGGGCTTGTTGTTCTGCAGGAAGGTGGTGAGCTGCTGGCGCTCCTCCTGGACAAAGGACTCCTTCTCCCCGACGTGCTGTTCGTTGAGCGCCTCCTTGCGGGTAGCCTCAAAAGTCTCGCGGGCCACCTTATGGTTGGGGGTTTCCTTGCCAGGGAGGACGTTGGGCTTGCCCTCCTGGTTGAGGACCACTTTCTCGCGGCCGTCCGAGAGCTGCTTCGTCTCGAGGTGGTGATCCTCAAAGAACCCGGTCTTCATCTCGGCCAGCTCGTCACGGGTTTCGGCGAGCAACTCCTGGCGCTGGGCGGCGTTGGTCTCCTGGCGCTGCTGCAGCAGCTGAGCGGCCTTGTCGGGGAAGGGC
>VGFD01000797.1 GCA_016868975.1 Armatimonadota bacterium
GTGACGTTCACAAAATCTTAACGAAAAAATTTCCTCAACGGGGAGGAGGGGGTGGAGGGGCCGCCGAAGCCGACTCAGAGAACCTGGTAAGAATTTTCAAGTCTGGTCCTGTAGATCCTGATCGGGCCACGGTCGCGACTTGGCAGAGCCGCAAGAAGATCGTGAAATGGAGTCCTGAAAGGGGTCCCGCGCAGGGAGGCGTGGCAGGGCACGACCACCACCTCCGCCAGTCTCCTCACGGGGCGGAGTAACCAGAGGAAATCCAATCCGCACTCAAAGACTTTCCTGAACGCCAACGACGCGGGCGCCTGAAACCAGAAGTGGGTTCAGGGGTCTGCTTTTGAGCTTCTTTCAGTTCCTTTTCAGGGGTTGGAGGCAGGATTGCGGGTGCCTGGCCGCTCCGGCGGCCGCAACGAAACAAGAGAATTTTTTCCGACGCGGATGCGACGTGTCCGCGGGCGGAAGGTTCCCGAGAGGGAGCCACAATGGTTCCGGACCGCGCATCCATCAGAGGACGCGGCACGGGCGCAGGGCGGAAAGCTTCGGGAGATCGAAGCGGCGCGAGAGTAAGCCGAGGGAACTAGCAGTCTCGACCGGTTTCGTGCCAGGGAAGTCTCCTTAAAGCCTCCGTCCGACGGAGACCGGGTTGCCGGACTCCGCAATTCACGTGGAGTGAATACGCATGAGAAAATACTCATGGCTTCTTTCCCTGGTAATGGTATTCGCTCTGCTCCGGCCGGCGTTTGCCGCTCCCATGTTCCCGGACGTTCCGGACATGTGGGCGAAGGACGCCGTGGCACAGCTGGCCGCGAAGGGCATCCTGGAAGGGTATCCCGATGGGACCTTCAAGGGTGACCGCGCCGCGACTCGTTACGAAGTCGCGATGATCGTGGCCCGCCTGCTGTCGAAGATGGAGCAGGAAATGGCGACGTTCGCTACTAAGGCGGACCTCGACGACCTCCGCAAGCTGGTCAACCAGCTGCGCGAAGAGCTGGACGCCCTGGGCGTCCGCGTGCAGAACCTCGAAGACAACGTGGCGAAGCTGGACAAGCGCGTCACCGAGCTCGAGCGCATCACCTTCTACGGCTCGCTGGACGCGCGCTTCGTGTCCCAGCGCATGGGCAATGACGGTAACGCCGTCGGTATCAACGGTACCGGCGCCGGCACCAACCCTGCCCTGGCCGGCCTCGGCTTCACCTCCGCGATCGGCACCGTGGGCATCGCTGGCACCACCACCCTGCCGATCTTCGTCAACGGCGCTGGCAACATCGTCCAGATCGGTGGCACCGCTCCGACGGGCACCATCGGCACGACGCTGGCCAACGTTGTCCTCGGCACTGGCGTTGCGGTTGGCAACCTGGGCACGGTCGGCGCGGGTAACCTCAACCCCGCCGTCGGTATCCCGATGCTGTTCAACCCCAACACCGGCCGTCCGATCGCGGTTCGCGAGTTCGCCTGGAACGCCGCGAACTTCAACACTCCGAACTCGGGCACCACGGACCCGCTGGGCACTGCGTCCACGCAGGGCACCGGCGTGTTCCGCCCCAACTACAACATCGTCGCCGGCAGCACTCGCTCGCTGGGCGGCAGCTCCCCGAACGATACGGTTGGCATCGCCACCGGTGGCGGCTCGCTCTTCACCGGTCTGACCGGTCGCGCAGGCCAGCTGTGGGCGGCCCCGGCCGTGCTGCCGGCCTTCGAAGTCCGCAACGGCCGTCCGTGGACCAACGGCACCGGCTGGTCGGGCGAGGGCATCCTCGGCGTTCGCATCAAGCTGAACGAAGACATGGACGCGGGCATGGAGCTCGCTGCCTTCTACACCACTGGTGACTCCATCGTCGACCAGTTCTACGGCGTGTCCGCGCACCGTCTTGCCAACGCTTTCGCTGGCAACCAGGGCCTCGGCCCGACGGGCGGCACCATCGCCAGCGGCCAGTATGGCGACAACTCGCCCTACACCCGCATGAACATCGACAACTTCTGGTTCGTGCACAAGCCGACCGGAATCAAGGTCCAGCTGGGCGCCTACGGCGACACCAACATGGACTCTATCGTCTACACGCCCGAGTACAACCCGAACCTGTTCGGGCCCCGTTATCTTGACAACTATGGCTTCCGCGTCAGCGGCTCCGGCCATCTGCTTGCCAAGTTCGACTGGGAACTCTTCGGCTCCAACGTTGGTGACGGCAACCGCGTGGCTCCCGAGGCC
>VGFD01000798.1 GCA_016868975.1 Armatimonadota bacterium
GAGTTCCGCGTTGACAAGACCGGCGTGATCCACGCCCCGGTAGGCAAGGCGAGCTTCACCACTCCGAAGCTGCTCGAGAACGCCAACACGCTGGTTGGAGCCGTGGTGAAGGCCAAACCTGCGGCGGCCAAGGGCAAATACGTGAAGAGCATCACGGTCTGCTCCACGATGGGACCGGCGGTCAAGGTGGATCCGACGCCGTACAACCAGAAGGCCGTATAAGGAAGCCATGAAGAAGAAAGCGGACAAACAGGCTGACGTCGCCGCCCTCAACGAGTTGTTCAAAAATACTCCGCACGTGTTCGTGACGGGATTCGAAGCGCTCACCGTGTCGCAGGATTACGCGTTGCGCAAGACCGTGCGCGAGGCCGGCGGACTCTACCAGGTGGTGAAGAACACGCTGGCGGAAAAGGCCGCCGCGGGCACACCAGCCGAGAGCGTGATGCAGGGCTTGACCCACATGACCTCGATCGCCTACACGGCTGGCGATCCGGTGGCGCTCGCCAAGGCACTCACCAAGTACGCAAAGGACAATCCAAAGCTCAAGTTCAAGGCTGGAATGGTGGAAGGCCGCGCGTTCGACGTCAAGTCGATCGACGCCCTGGCCAACATGCCGTCTCGCGAAGAGATTCTGGCCAAACTTCTCTACCTCATCAATGCCCCGGCACAGCGTCTGGTCACCGCCATCAACGGCGTGGGACGGAATCTGGCGGTGGTCATCGATCAGGGCTGCAAGGAGAACAAGTTTTCAGCGTAACCCGATACGCACCGCGGGCGCCCGGCGGTTATCGGGCTGAAAAAAGTCTATAGGTAGGAGTCAACAACATGGCGGACATCAACGCGATTGCAGATTCAATTCAGGGTTTGACGCTTCTCGAAGCTTCCCAGCTCGTCAAGCTGTTGGAAGAAAAGTTGGGAGTGTCGGCGGCCGCCGCGGCCGTGGCGGTTGCCGGTCCAGCCTCGGCTGGTCCCGCCGCTGCTGCTCCGGTGGTTGAGGAAAAGACCGAGTTTACCGTCGTCCTGACGGCTGTCGGCGCCAACAAGATCAATGTCATCAAGGCGGTCCGCGAGGTCACCAGCCTGGGCCTGAAAGAAGCCAAGGACCTGGTGGACGGCGCGCCCAAGCCGATCAAGGAAGGCGTCAACAAGGACGAAGCGGAGAACATCCGGAAGAAGTTCACCGAAGCCGGCGCCACCGTCGAAGTCAAGTAGACGGCAAGCCCGTTTCTCACACGGCCCCCGGAGGACACGCGTCTTTCGGGGCGCTTGTGTTTGTGGCCGCGGCGGTTCGTCGTATACTCAGGGGTTGAACCAATGACGTGGCTGACATTGAACAACGTTTGGGAGATTCGTCTGCTGGGCGTCAAGGAGGGGACCTCGGCCGAGACGGTGGTTTACCTGGTAAACACCGACAATGCCGAAAAGGCGATCCAGGCCGCCGGCCCGATCCTTGCAGCCCGGCCGTTCATCAAGATGCCAGACGGGACTGCCGCCGCGCCGGACCGCATCGAATACATCTCCGTGGGCCGGCGTCCGGACCTGCGTGGCGTGGGTGACAAGGTGCTGAACCTGGACGTCCGCGTCCTGATCGAAGTCGAGGTGGAGGGCCAGCTCCTGTCGTTTGGCGAGCCGGTGAGCTCGGCGCACGTCACGGTATACGGCATCGAGACCACGGATTTCCTCACGCTGGCCGGTGAGGCGCGAAGCTTCGCCAGCGCCCATGCCTTCGTCTTTCCGAACGAGGGGGGACCGTCCGTGCCGCCGGACCGCGTGATCATCTGGCGCATGGCCCACGTCCAGGCCATTCCGGTAGGCGCACCGCTCGTACGTTCGTAATTTTGTTGCAGCCGCCTGCAACGTTTGCGCAAAATCTCACACCGTAGTCACTAGCCCGCTTCGGCGGACCAAAACAATCCTTAGGAGAATGGTTATGAAATTTGGTGGATATCCCTTTGACTCAGCGGGCTCGTGTCGTGGGATCCGCGACACTTGGGCAGCGCTGCTCAGCACAAGGCCTCGAGTAGCGTCTCGCGACCGAGACCGGCACCGGAAACCATCGAGACAACACGATCGCTTCGCGGGCGCCTCAGACGGTCTTGCTGAGTGAAGCGGATATCCAGTCTCCGGCAATAGGCGCGGACTTGTTCTGGGGTGAGATGCTGGAGGGCCTCAGAGAGTGCATGTTCGAGCGCGGCGGCGGTTCGCGCC
>VGFD01000799.1 GCA_016868975.1 Armatimonadota bacterium
TCGACGCCGGATACGTCGGCCGCCAGCCGCGCCGCGGTCAGCTTGTCGACGAACTCGCGGGTGGGAACCAGGACTTTTCCGCCCAGGTGCCCGCATTTCTTCACGCTGGCAAGCTGATCCTCAAAGTGGACGCCGGCCACGCCTTCCTCGATCATGAATTTCATGATCTCGAACGCGTGCAGCGGGCCGCCGAAGCCGGCCTCGGCGTCGGCCACCAGGGGCGCAAGCCAGTAAGTGCCGTTTTCGCCGCGCATGTGGTGGATCTGGTCGGCGCGCAGCAGGGCGCTGTTGAGCCTGCGCAGCAGGTTGGGCACGCTGTCGCTGGGATACAGGCTTTGATCCGGGTACATGTGCTGCGCGTTGTTCATGTCGGCGGCCACCTGCCAGCCGCTCACGTAAATCGCCTTCAGCCCGGCCTGCACCTGCTGCACCGCCTGGTTGCCGGTGATCGCGGAAAGCACCGCCACCTGCGGCTCGCTGTGCAGCAGCGACCAGAGCCGCTGGGCGCCCAGCCGGGCCAGGCTGTACTCGATATCGAAGGAGCCGCGCAGGCGCCACACATCCTCAGCCTTGTAGGGGCGCGTGATACCCTTCCAGCGGGGCGACGCGCTCCATTCCTTCTCAAGTCTTTCGATGAACGCCTGCTTGTCCAAAACCGTTGTCTCCTTGTTAATCCAAAGAATCGTACGCCGCCAGCGTGAGAAATTCCACGAAGTCGGCGCGGGTCATCATGTCAAGAAATATTTCGCAAGCCCTCTTAAAGTGGCCGGAGTCGAAGCGGGCCGGCCCGAGTCGCTCGCGCATGGCGGCCATTTCCTCATCGGTCAGGGCGTGGATCAATTCCGAGGTGATCCTGCGCCCGTCGTCGAGCGAGGCGCCGTGACGGAGCCACTGCCACACCTGGGAACGCGAGATCTCGGCGGTGGCCGCGTCCTCCATGAGGTTGTAGATGGGAACGCAGCCGTTGCCGCCCAGCCACGCTTCCAGGTACTGGATGCCGACGTCGAGGTTCACCCGCAGGCCGTGCTCGGTGATGGTCCCGGCCGGGACTGCCAGCAGATCGGCCGCCGTGAGGTGAACGTCGTCGCGCCGGTTGGCGATCTGGTTGGGCCCCGCCAGGTGCTCGTCGAAAATCTCTTTCGCGACCGCCACCAGGCCTGGATGCGCGACCCAGGTTCCGTCGTGCCCGGCGCGGGCCTCGCGCACCTTGTCGGCGCGCACCTTGGCAAGCGCCTTTTCGTTTGCGTCCGGGTCGTTCTTGATGGGTATCTGCGCCGCCATGCCGCCCATGGCGTGGATGCCGCGACGGTGGCAGGTCTTGATCAACAATTCCGAATAGGACTTGAGAAAATGGCGGTCCATGCTGACCTGGACGCGATCCGGCAGCATGCACGATGGATCGTTGCGAAATTTCTTGATGAACGAAAAAATATAGTCCCAGCGACCGCAGTTGAGGCCGGCGGAGTGATCGCGCAGGGCGTGCAGGATCTCGTCCATCTCGAATGCCGCGAGAATCGTCTCGATGAGCACGGTGGCGCGGATGCTGCCCCGGGGCACGCCGAGGGCATCCTGGGCGTGGACGAAGACGTCGTTCCACAGGCGAGCTTCCAGATGGCTCTCCATCTTGGGGAGATAGAAATACGGGCCGCTGTTGCGCTTCAGGAGCTCCTTCGCGTTGTGGAAGAAAAACAGCCCGAAGTCGAACAGGCCGGCCGAAATCGGCTCGCCGTCCACCAGAAAGTGCTTTTCCACGAGGTGCCAGCCGCGGGGACGCACCATCAGGACGGCGGTCCTGTCATTGAGCGAATACTGCTTGCCTTCCGGGCTGGCGAAGGTGATCGCCCGGCGCGCCGCGTCGTACAGGTTGACCTGCCCCTCGACGACGTTGTCCCAGGCAGGCGCATTGGAGTCCTCAAAGTCGGCCATGAAGACGTTCGCCCCGCTGTTGAGGGCGTTGATGACCATCTTGCGGTCGACCGGGCCGGTGATCTCGACGCGGCGATCCTGCAAGTCGTGGGGGATGGGCGCCACGGTCCAGTCGGCTTCGCGGATCTGCCGCGTCTCGGCAAGGAAGTCGGGCCGCTCGCCGGCGTCGATGCGTCGCTGCCGCTCAATGCGCGCCTGGAGGCGCTCGTGGCGGGTCGTTTCGAAGCGCCGCGCCAGATCCGCGACGAAGCGCATGGCCTCCGCGCTGAGGATCTCGG
>VGFD01000800.1 GCA_016868975.1 Armatimonadota bacterium
GCACACGCCCCGGCCAGCGCCGCAAGCAGCGCCAGCGCCGGTGCCAGCACGCGGGCCGCCCACACCGGGCCGGCCGCCGTGTACCCGCAGGACAGCACGAACAGTCCGACCACCAGCGCGATGCAGAGCACCACATCCAGGTTCCGTCGCATCGTCGCCAGCGCGCCAATCAAACCCAGAAACAGCGGCGCCCACGCCGTCACGCACAGCAACCGAAACACTTCCCACCAGCGCTCCGGCTGGTGGCTCCAGATAAACGCATAGGTATTGAGAAGCGCCACGTGCACCGGATTTCCCGGAAAAGTTCCGCTCGGGTTGTCGTACAGCGGATTGCCGGTCATCATCCAGGTCCGCGCGTACCAGGGCAGCGCCACCACCGCCCAGGCCGCGACGTACACCAGGAAATCCCGCGCTGGCCGCCGTCGCCAGCCCATCACGATAATCCCGGCCAGCACGAACGCCAGGCCGTACTCGCGGGCCAACGCGCCTACCCCGGCCGCTATTCCGGCCGCCAGCGCGGATTTCCAGGTCGCCTCCTCGCAGATCAAGATCACGCAAATCGCCAGCACCGACATGCACGTCACGCCGGTTTCCTGGCCCATCGCAATCGAGCGCAAAAACTCAGCGCTCGATACCAGCACGCCCACCGCAAGCGCACCGCTGCCGCCCAGCGTGCGGGCCAGCGCAAAGGTAAGACCAAGGCAGGCGGCATATTGCACGCCGATCATCAGCGCGGTCAGCGAAGGAGTCCACGCTCCAGCCGCCGCGTACAACAGCCAGTACGAGAACGAAATCAGCGGAGGAATGCCGTCCGGATAATAATAGACGTCAAACTCCAGCGGCGGGTAGAACGAAAT
The DNA here is from genome assembly GCA_016868975.1 of Armatimonadota bacterium. Lineage (GTDB taxonomy): Bacteria > Vulcanimicrobiota > Xenobia > RGZZ01 > RGZZ01 > VGFD01. The sequence continues at coordinate 858 of VGFD01000800.1, forward strand.
GCTCCCGCGCTCCAGCAGCAGGCGCGCCAGAAAATCCCAGCGGAAATAGGTGTCCACGAAGGTCATGGGACGCAGCCAGGTGGCGGTCGTCAGAAGAATTCCGACCAGTCCGGCGGCCGCCACTGGCCAGCCCGTGAGAGGCTCCTGCGCGGACATGCTTCGGCCGCTGAAATACACGCCCAGAGCCGCCGCCACAAGACCCAGACCGACCACCGCTCCCAATTGCAGCCGGTCCGCCAGCGCCAGCGGGAAGGCAATACTAAACAGCCAGAAATAGGAAAACGCCGGCCAGACGGCCGGCGTTCTCACTCCCAGGGCGCGTCCGATGCCCCACCCCGGCAGCAGGAAGCCGAAGAGCCCGACAGCGACTGCCGCGAGCAGCGTCTACGCTTCCCCGGCCGTTACCAGCGCCGGCTTCTCGGCCATCAGCTCCATCGTCTCGGCCACCAGGTGCGCCGACCAGGTGGGGAACCCGAGACTGAAGGTCGGCTCCAGCTCGCTGGTGTTGACGTCCTCGACCAGGAAGCCGCGTAGCTGCGAGTCCAGCCCGTACTGCAGGTCGATCAGGATCGACATGATGGTGGACGTGTCCTCGTCCGGCGCCTTGGCCAGGCGGGCCAGCTCGCGGGCGAGCTGCACGCACTCCAGGTAGATTCCGGAAATCTGGCTCGCAAGCGCTTCGGTGACGCTGTCCGAGAAGCCGTCGTTGCGCAATTTCACGCGCAAACCTTCCTCGAGTGCCTCGCGGTCGCCGCTCATCTCTTCGCGCTCGATGCCTTCCTCGTCTTCGTCGAGGTCGTCGTCGGCCTCGTCCTCGGCCTCAGCGTCCGCTTCGGCTTCCTCGTCGAGCAGCTCTCCCTCGAGGTCTTCCTCTTCGTCCTCCAGTGTGGCGAACTCCTCACTCTCGAGAATCTCCTCGGTCATCACGATGAGCCGCTCCAGGGGCTCGGCGGCCCGCGAGATGTTGTGGGAGATGCTGCGCCCACACTCGCGCAGAAAGTTCACGGCGGTGAGATAGCCCGCGTAGTCACGGTCTTCAAGCTCGATGAGTCGCTCGGTGTAATCCATGAAGTCCATGGTCAGAACCGAGAGTTGGCCCAGGTAGAAGGCCGGCTTCGTCACCGCGGGCGTTTGCACGCCGGTGGAGGCCAGCTTCTGGTGGATCCTGGAAGCCACGTCCGCGGAGGTGGTGTGCTCCCGTACCTTATTGCGTATCTCTTCCCAGAAACTGGCCATTCTCGACCTCCTCAACCTCTTTAGTAATTACGGGCTAGTAGTTACGGGCTAGTAGTTACGGGCTAGTAGTTACGGGCTAGTAGTTGCGGGCTAGTAGTTGCGGGCTA
>VGFD01000801.1 GCA_016868975.1 Armatimonadota bacterium
AGTCCCTGCTGCTGTGCCAGGCGGCAGTCGCTCAGTTCATCGAGGAGTCGGATCGCTTCTACGCGGACAGCTACTTCACGTCGACCAGTTCGAAATTTCGCACGCCCGATTGGAAGACGCGCTTTCGCAAGCCGGTCTTTCCGAGCGGGGCCGAGCAATTTCCCGGAGAGGCGTCGATCACCTTCGATCCGGCCGCGCCGTACTATTCGCTGGACAACTCGGCGAGCGCGAAGCCTGCGGCCGGCTGGGCGGATCGCTATCGCACGAGCAAGTCCATCCCCGCGTACTCGGTGGATCTCTGGGTGGGCGTGCGCATCGGCGGAAAGCACACCCGCTACCATGCGGTGCTGCGCCGCCGCTGGCCCTACGTGCTGTGCAGCGGTGGCCGGGTGAAGCTCATGGGCACGCCGCCCCGCCTGCAGACCTCGGACGAAGTCGAGGCGATCAATCCCACCAAAGTGCTGGGCGACGTGTTCAACGTGGGCGGGCACGTGAGCTTCGAGGAGAGCCAGTTCTACGACAACGAGCGCAGCGTTCCGGTCAGCTACGACATGACCGACGTCATGGAGTTGACCCGCCCCCACAACACCACCTCGCGCATCGTCGTCGGCGTGAACGCTCAGGCGCGCAAGGGACCCGACGATCGCTTCTACACCGTGCGCAGCAAGGGAAACATGCTGGTCGGCAAGGTCGAGGTCATACAGCGGATGCAAGCCGATGGCGCGGTTCACGTGGCGCCGGGCAACGTCCAGGCCGGGCCCATCCTCACCGGTCAGTCTCCGCGCAACCTGTTGAAGATCTTGAAGCGGGCCCTGCGCGTCCCCAACGTCGACGAGGGGACCGAGATCGACGCGCCGCTGCGCGCGCCATGGGATCGGTATTTCAAAGTGCTCGACAAGGACGATTTTTATCGCTTTGACAATTCGGTCACCACGCGCAACTTTTTTTACTTGAAGCGCAACCTCACGCTTCCCAGCGACGGGGGAGTCAGCGCCGAGGGCGGAAATCCGTTTGAGTACAGCGCCGACCGCCAGTTTGTCATTCGCGGCTCGGCCGGCAACCGCTACTTCGTGCGCCATTACGACCGTGACGGGCTGCAGAGCCGCAGCACGCCCTGCAAGCTCACCCTTAACAACTGCCTGCTCTACGTCGACGGCAATCTCGATCTGTCGTCCACCGAGGAGGCTTCCGGCACCAGCACGCCGGCCGGCCTGGTGGGGATCAACGCCACCCTGGTGGTCAACGGAAACCTCGTTCTGGCCGGCGCGAACATCGACGCGCAGGAGCGCGGCATGGTCATCTACGCGCGGCGCCTGGTGGGACAGGCGCGCGGACATTACCGGGGTCTCATCATGGTGCAGCGCTCGCTGGCCCTGTTTCCGCCGGAGCTGCCCAAGCGCGGCGCGCCGGCCCCCGCGGAGACGACCGCTGAAGTGCAGGGACTGACCGTCACCGGCGGCGTGATCTGCGGCGGCGAACCCACGCGCCTGATCATCGCGGACGATCCGGATTTCAACACCAATCCGAACAACCCGCGGCCGCCGCCCACCCGGATCCTCACCGGACTCAACCTGTGGTCGACGGTGCTCGAATACGATCCGCAGTACCTGACCACCGTGCACAAATTTGGGCCGCTCACGCTGGTGAGCCTGCGCCGCGCCGAATGAGAGGCCTCACGCTGGTCGAAATCCTCATCTCGGTAGGCTTGCTGGCCATGGCAATTCTTTTCGTGGTGAGCATCATCCCGACCAGCGTGATGAGCCTGAAAAAGGCCGAAGACCTGCAGGCCGCGGACGCGTACGGCGTGGGGTTGGTCGAGATGGCCCGCATGGCCCCGCCGGCGGAGGCCGAAACGCGGGAATTCGTGGTCACCCTCAATCGCACGGAATTCCACTTCGTGCGCGAAGTGCGCCAGGTCGAGGAGGGGCTTATCGACATCCTTGTGACCGCCACCTCCAACGCGCGCACGCCGCCGCTGCGCCTGGCCACTCGCGCCCGCGCGACGCTGGGAGAAGAAGAATAATGCGCCGTCGCGCCATGAGCCTGCTCGAGCTGCTGGTGGTGGGCGGCATTCTCGTGGTGCTGTTTGGCATCGTCTATTCCTTCCTGGTGCCCGGGCTGCGCGCCTGGACCCGCAGCGACGCGCAGTCACAAGCGCAGCAGCAGTGCCTGCTGGTGGTCTCGTTCATCACC
>VGFD01000802.1 GCA_016868975.1 Armatimonadota bacterium
ATGTCCAGGAAGGGGGTGTAGGTAGGCTTATGTTTCCCCATCAGAACCTTGGCCACTTGAGCCGCCAGGCGTCCCAATACCAAGCCTTCCGCGTTGATCACATGCCACTTACGCTCAATCGACTTCCCGGACGGAAACACTGTATTCATGGACAGACCATCTCCGTGGGGTTTTCTACCAACATTCAGCGTACCGCTCGCTCGCGGCCCCTGTCAACCGGACCCGTTCCCACGCACCCCCAGCCACGTGCTCGCCCGGCAAATGTACAATAGCAGAGCCCCGATGCCCCGCGTCCTCATCAACGAATGCAAACAGGAGATCTCCTCCTTCAACCCCGTCATCGCCGGACTGGACAGCTTCCGCGTCCACCGCGGCGCCGCCCTCCTCGACTACCACCGTAACGTCAATGTCGAAATCGGCGGCGCGCTCAGCGTCCTCGATGCCCTCCCCGGCTACGAACTGGTGGGCGGCTACGGCTGCCACGGCATCACCTCCACCGGCCCCATCTCCGCCGCAGCCTTCGCCGCCATCGCCGATGAATTCCTGGAAGCCGTGCGCCGGGCGGACAACGTCGATGCCCTCTACTTCTCCCTCCACGGAGCCATGGCTTCGGAAGACGTCGACGACTGCGAAGGTTACCTCCTCGAACGCACCCGCCAGATCGTCGGCCACCGCATGCCCATCGCCGTTTCGCTCGACCTCCACGGCATCCTCACGGACCGCATGCTCCAGCACGCCGACGTCCTCACCGTCTTCCACACCAACCCCCACACCGACTTCTTTGACACCGGCGTCCGCGCCGCCCGCCTCCTCGTCCGGCTCCTCCACGGCGCACTGCGCCCCATCAAGATCCGCGTCCCCATCCCCGCCCTCGTGCGCGGCCAGGAATGCATCACCGGCACCGGCCTTTTCGGCGGTTGGGTGCGCCAGGCCATCGATTTCGAACATTCCCCGAACGGCCTCGCCGGCGGATTCTTCATCGGCAACCCATTCACCGACGTGCCGGATCTCTGCTCGAACGTCTTCCTCACCGCCGACGGCGATGCCACCGCCGCCAGTGAGCTGGGCTGCCGCATGGCCCTCGAGTTCTGGGAGAAACGGGCCATCATGCAGCAGCCGCTCCTCACACTGGAAGACAGCGTACGCCAGGCGCTCAACGCCCGCGGCCGCGTGGTCCTCGTCGATGCCGCCGATGCCACCAGTTCGGGCGCTTCCGGCGATTCCAACGCCATCCTCGCGGAACTGGTGCGGCAAGGCGCCACACGCACGGCGCTGGTGCCCCTGGTCGATGAGCCCGCCGTGCGCGCCTGCGTGGCCGCGGGCGTCGGCAACCGGGTCGCCACCACCGTCGGCGGTTCACTCGACCCCCGCTTCAAACCGCTCGCCATCGAAGGCCGCGTCCGCCTGCTCTCCGATGGCCACATGCGCAGCGAGTCTCACGGCGAAGCCTGGTACGCCGGCCCCTCGGCCGTGGTCGAAACAGGACCCTACACGCTCGTGCTCATGTCGCGCCCCGTCAGTCTCTACGACCGCACGCCCTTCCTGGCAAATGGCCAGGACCCCGCGGCCTTTGACATGACCGTCGTCAAAAGCCCCCTCTGCCAGCCGCGCTTCTTCAATGACGGCGCGGAACTTGTCCTCAACATCGACGCGCCCGGGGCCACCAGCGCCAACGTGCGCGGACTGGGCCATCGCGTCGCCGCCCGCCCGCTCTATCCTCTCGATGACGGCTTCCCGTATACGCCGCAACCGCGCATTTTCCAGCGGTTCTGAGCCGGCACCATGCGCGTTGCCCTCGTTCTCTGGTTCGCCTTCGCCCTCAACTACGTCGACCGGCAGATGGTCTACAGCATGCTGCCGGCTCTGCAGAAGGACCTCGGCTTCACCGGCTCCGCGCTCAGTCTCGTGCCCAGCATCTTCATGTGGGTCTACACCCTCGCCATGCCCCTCGCCGGACGCCTGGCAGACCGCTCACGCAAAAACGTCATGGTGGTGGCCAGCCTCGCCCTCTGGAGCGCCGCCACCCTCGGTTGCGGACTCGCCGCCTCGCCGGAAGCCTTCCTCGGCTGGCGCGCCGTCATGGGCGTCACCGAAGCACTCTACTATCCCGCCGCGCTCGCCGTCCTCGCCGGGCACTATCCGGAGCGCGTGCGGTCGCGAGCCCTGGGCTTCCACCAATCCGCCATGTACGCC
>VGFD01000803.1 GCA_016868975.1 Armatimonadota bacterium
AGTTGCGCCCGCACGCCACCCGCACGTGGTCGGCGCCCACCATGTAGCCGTTGGTGGGATCGAAGCCGCGCCAGCCGATCCAGGGAAGGTACAGCTCGACCCAGGCGTGCGACGCTTCCGATTGGATGTGGTTTGAGTAATCCGCGCCGGTGTGCACGTACCCGGTGCGATAGCGGGCCGGCACGCCGAGCAGCCGCGCCAGGCAGATGAGCAGGTTGGCAAAATCCTGGCACACGCCCTGGCGCGAATAATATACCTCGAACGGACTGGTCATCACGTTGGTGGCGCCGGGCACGTATTTGAAATCCTGGAACAGCGTCTGGTTGAGATCGAGGAGCGTCTCCAGCAGGTCGGAGTCGTTGCGCGCCGCGGCGGCCATGGCGAATTCCGACAATTCGAGCAGTTGCGTCTCCGGCATTTCCGGGGGCAGCAGGTAGGGATCCATCATGCGGCGCTGCCAGGGCATCCAGACCAGCGGCATGGTCATGCGTCGGTTGGGATATTCGAGCGCGTCGTAGGCCCGCGCGTGCACGCGCACGATGGAGCGGCTCACCACGCGCATTTCCTTGAAGGGAGTTTCCACGTCGATCTGGGTGGTGTAATTTCCAAAGACGTCCTCGAAATTACGGTGCACGCCGCGCACGGAAACCTCCAGGGAATGCTCCAGCAATTCCTGGAGAGGATCGTGGACCGGCCGCAGCCGCAGCAGGTGCATGCTGCGCGCGACGTTGCGGGCGTACTTGTAGCGCGTCTCGTGGTGGATGGCGTAGGTGCGGCCGGGCCGCGCCGCTTCCGGGGGGAGGTAGGCGCGGATGGCCGCGTCGGCCACGGCCGGGTGCACTTCCGGGTCGAGGCGATCGCCGCTGGGCGGCTGCTTCGGCGGCGCCAGCTCGCGTGCCAGCGGCGCCCTGCGAGTCGGCGGGCGGCCGCCGTGCGTGCTGTCCCAAACGATTGCGCCGCGCCGCGCCACCACCATCTGTCCGGGCGCCATGGCGGTCCACGCCTCGCCCTCCGGCGGGATCGAGGAGAACAGCACCACGGTGCGGTTGCGCTCGCGGGCGTCGGACAGGTCAAGGCCCACGATCCCCAGGCGGACTTCGGCGCCCGGCGCGTCGGGGAGGCGGCGCGTGACGTGCAATTCCTGGTGGCCGTGGCGGTCGTGGTATACCACGAGATCGTGGCCGTCGCTGAGCACCAGGTTGGCGGTGCCCAGGGCGTTGATCTCGGCACAGCGGGCCTGCAGCCGGTCCCAGCCGTAATCGGCCAGGGTGCGGGCGCCCGCCTCGCGCAGGCGGGTCACCAGCCAGCACAGGACGTGCTCGGAGTCGGTGCGCCCGGCCGGCTCGAAGGGGGTGTCCTGGCCCAGCGGCAGGCCGCGCTTGAAGTCGCGCAGGGTGCCGTTGTGGGTGAGCACCCAGTCGCGCCCGGCGTGGCGGATCTGGAAGGGATGCGTGTCCTGCTGGGTGCGCCGCCGCGCCGCGCCGAGCACGAAGGCAACGAAGATGGAGGCGTGAAAGCGGCTCCAGTCGTGCAGCACGCGCACCCACTCGTCGTCCCCGGCGGAGTTGGGATCCTTGACGACGACAGCCGCGCTGTCGTCGTCGGGATACCACGCGAATCCCCACCCGCAGGGCACGCGGCCCTCCACGTGCACGCGGGGGATGTCGTGGAAACGGACGACCGGTGATGCCAGGCCGTCGAACGACATCGCGAGAAGGTGGGTTTTCAGGGCCGCCGGACCTCGAGGTTACCCTGGCGAAGATTCCTCCACACGGACATGCCCTGCTATTCCCAGGCGCTCGGGGTGACCCCTGCAGCACCGCCTGGCGCTGGCGTCAGTCGGCCGGTTTTGGAAATGCCCGCAGGGCAAGTTTCTCGGCGATATTCTGAAAGAAGGCAACGACTGCCCTGGTAACGCCCGAGTCGGCGCCCGGGATCTCGAAGCGCTCCTTCCTTTCAGGATCTCGCGAAACTGCGTGAACCTCCAGGAAGCCGGGATCTCGGTGTCATCGGCGCCGCTCGATCAATCCCTGGGCACCGCCTCCCGCAAGGCCTCCGCCATGCGCGCGTCGAGAGTAAGCACTTCCTGCTCCAGCCACAGCCCGCGCGCCGCCGCCGGCACGCCCGGGTCGAGGTAGGTCCCCACATTCTCCACCGACAGAATCGCGCGCGGCGGGACACCCTCCAGT
>VGFD01000804.1 GCA_016868975.1 Armatimonadota bacterium
GCTCGGCGGCCCGCACCCAGCATGCGCGCAGGCGCTCGCGCTCGCCTGCCGCAAACTCGGCGTACGGATAATCCTCCAAAAAATCCCCCCGGTACAATTCCACGGCGCGGCGCCACAGGGTGCGCGATTTCGATGCGTCCGGCTCACGGGAAGCCAGCCCGATGAGCCGTTCCATCTCGTCGGCGTCGATCTCCACCTGGGCGCCGCTTTGCAACAGATAGGCCGTGCCGCGCCGCTCCAACCCGCGGGCGTGGGCGTTGCGCGGGCGCCGCGGATCCAGCGCCTCCGACAGGGCGTGCAGCGCGACCCGGAAATCCCGCTTGGCGGCGGTCGTAGTGGCGTCCGGCCAGAGCGCCTCCATCAGGGTTTCTTTTTGCATCGCGGTCCCTCGGCGGGACAGCAAGATCAAGAACAACTCGCGCGCTTTTTCCCGCTTCCAGGCGCGCGGGGAAATCTCGTCGCCGTCCCGCCACGCGCGGAAGCCGCCCAGACATTGCACGCGCAGCACGCTTTCCACTGGCACCGGAGTTTCCTGGGATAACACGCGCCGCGGGCCGAACAGGCTGGGCCGCTCGGTGAGGAAGCCGTAGCCCCGGTCCCGCGCCCGGGCCACCGCCGCCTCGACCCCTTCGCCGCTGGCCACCGCCTGCCAGAGCGAGGCCACGCAGGCGCCGAAGGCATCACGGCAGGTGTCCATCTCGTTGCGCGCCTGTTGCAGCAAATCGGCGGCGCTGGGATGGCGGCCCTCCACCCCGGCGATTCCCGTCGCCAGCCGCAGCCACGCCGACAGCCAGGTGTCGCCCGCGCTGCGCGTGATGGCCATCCCCTCGGTGGCGTGCGCGTAGGAGCGCGGCACGTCGCCACGCGCCGCGTAGGCGAGCGCCAGCCCCATCAATGCCTCCGCTCGCACGCGCTGCACCCCGGTCCGCTCGGCCTCCGCTTCGGCGCGCTCGTAGCAGGCGATGACCTCTTCGAGCGTGCGCTCCGGCTGCAATTGCAGCGCGTGGCCCAGCCGCATCCACGCGACAGCCTCGGTAAACGGCGAGTGCGCCTGGGACAGCGCCTGCCGGGCGGCGGCCTCAGCCGCGCCCGCGTCCCCCTCAAGGGCGGCAATGTACGCCAGCACGAGGACGTCGTCGCGATGCCCGTCGGCCGCTTCGGCGGGCGCTTCCTGGCGCGCCTGGAGGAGCGCGCGCGCGGCCCGCAGCTGGCCGGTGCGCAGCAATATCCGCGCGTCGAGAACGCTGCGCTGCGGTCGGGTCAAAAGGGAGGCGCCCCAGCGGCGGTAGCGCAGCGCGGCCGCGGCACGCCCCTCGTTCACGCAGTTTTCCGAGATCAAGTCGAGGATGCGCGCGCGGTCCTCCGCGTCGTCCGGGGACGTCTGGCGAAACGCTTGCCGGAGCAGGCGCGCGGCCCGCGCGGGTTGCACGGTGTCGACGTAGACCGCGGCGGCGGCGGCGAGCGCTTTCGGCGCCACCGCTGCGTCGGCGGCCGCCTGCTGGAAGTCCGCGAGCGCCGCTTCGAACGCGTTGGCGCGGCGATGCGCATGGCCGCGGGCGAGGAGCAGCCGCGGGCTCAACGCGGGCAATGCCGATAATAGGCCGAGCAGCCGCTCGTGCCGCCCGCCGCTGAGCAGGGCCGGAGCCTCCTTTTCCAGCAGCGCCGCGGCCGCGTCCGGGGTCCCGGCGGCGAGCCGATGGGGGATGGCGTCAAGCGCGTGCCCGCTGGCTTCGAGCGCGCCCGCCGCGCGCGCGTGGCGTTCCGGCGAGGCCGCGCGCTTGCGCAGAAAATCGCGCAGCACCGGCTGCGGGCGCCACGTGTCCGGGGATGCGGTGGGCGCCAGCAGGCCGCGATCCGCAAGGCGGCGCAGCGTGTCGTCGCGGCCGGTCAGCGCGCGGCAGAGCGGCGCCGACCACTGCTCGAGCACCGCGCACGCTTCGAGGAAGGATTGATCGTCCGCCGCCAGATCGTCCCAGATCTCGGAAGCGAGGTACTCGTCGAGCGCGGTTTCGCGGCGCGGCGACAATCCATGCCGGGCCATCAGGTCGACGGCCAGCGGCCATCCGCCGGTGGCGGCGTGGATTGCCTCGGCATCCTCGGTCAGTGCGGCCACTTCCTGGGGCGTGAAAAACAACTCGGCCGGGCCGAGCGTGGCGACGCGCCCGCGGGCCAGCCA
>VGFD01000805.1 GCA_016868975.1 Armatimonadota bacterium
TCGGTCTCATCCTCATCCCCTTCAACGGTGACGATGAGCCGAAAATCCTCCGCTAGCCAAACACATCAATCTGTCTCAGGGGTGCTGACGGGGAACACTTGGCTGCGACCGCCTCGATCCCGCCCGAACGCCCTTCGAGGTAGGGCGCGAAGTCGAGGGTCGGAATCTACTCGGTCGAATCCGGATGGTCGATGAGCGCGAGGGCTTCCGCGTCGTCGGCAATCTTACCCCTGACATCGCGAACGTTGACGTCTCCCATGGCGGCCACCCTATGGTTCCGTCGCATACCGAAGTTGTCCGGACAAATACACGAAAAAGGGCGCCGGTTCAAGCCACCGGCGCGCTGCCGCCGGCGGTGCCGCGCGTCAGCGCCCTTCGGCGTCGTGCTCGCGGTAGAAGTCGGTGACCAAGCGGTAGTTGCGCGGATGGCAGTAGAGGTGGATGTGCGCGATCGGTTCACCCGAGCGGGTAAAAAATGTCCGCTCCAGGACGACGGTCGGTTGATCGGGGTTGAGTTCGAGGATACGGCGGGCGGGCGGGGGCGGCACCGCTGCCCACGCCACTTGCCGCGCGCGCGCAGCCCGAAGGCCGCAATACTCCTCGATCAGTTTTAGAAGGAATTGGGACGCCAAGAGGTTGCGCGGGACGGCGGCGCCGAACTCCGGCCGCGTAAATACGGTCGAGTAGGACTGCGGCCCGGCCGCGGTTCGCATCACGCGAACCGCGCGGAATAGCGAGCCGTCCTTGCCGACCCCGAGCAGGCTGGCCTCCTTGGGAAACTGTTTGGCCGGAACCGGCCCGACCGACAAATCGTCGGCCGCGTAGAAATCGCCGTACATGGCCTCAAGCGATCCGACCGACCAGCTGCCCTGCGAAAAGCCGCGTCGAACGATGGTGGTCCGCGTCCCGCGTCGCCGTTCGATCAACCCATCGATCACCAGCTTGTGCAACGCGGTTCGGATCGTGTGCCGACTGACCTTGAACTCGCGCATCAGGGTGAGTTCGGGCGGCAGGCTTCCGGTCTTGGCGTACTTCCCGCTGATGATCCGCCGCCGCAGCGTGGCGAACACCTGGGCGTTGATCGGGATCGACTTCTTTTTGCGCGGCTTGGGGGCGTCGACTGTTCCGCGGGCAATGCGGTGCGGGGTCGGCGACGCTATTTCGTCAGTCATCGGTCTGTCTCGCGGGCAATGCTCTTGACGGCGGACGTCGCCGGGTTGCCGCAACGTTATAGCGGCTGGTACCGACGTTGGATACCGCTGCACCGCACGGATCGACCGCGGGTAGTTCCGGCTTCACCGAGCCGCGGCTATAGTCACCGAATAACCGATGATTCCCGGGCTCGATGCCGCGCCGCCAAGCTTGGTCGGCGCCGCCGGTAGCGGCTCGACTCGATTGTTCTGGAGGCACCGCGATGCAACTGAGCGCGTTTTTCCCGACCGTGGAAATCGGTCGCGACCCGGTCAAGATTCGGGATTGGGCGCAGGCCGCTGAGGATCTCGGTTACCGCGATATCGAGGTCGCCGATCACGTGTTCGGCGTGACCGCGCGCGACGGCTGGAAGCCCCGCTACGACGCGTCCGCCGCCTTCCACGAGACGTTGACGACGCTCGCCTTCCTCGCCGCCGTGACCACGAAAATTAGGCTATCGACCGGCGTCTTGATCTTGCCGCAGCGGCAGACCGGCGTGGTCGCCAAGCAGGCCGCCGAGGTCGACATCCTGAGCGCTGGGCGCTTGCGCTTGGGCGTCGGGGTCGGGGCGAACTTTCCCGAATACGAAGCGCTCGGCGTCGACTTCAAGTCGCGCGGCGCGCGGCAAGCCGAGCAGGTTCAGGTGATGCGGCGGCTGTGGACCGAGGATTCCGTCACCTTTACCGGCCGCTTCCATGACCTGCGCGACGTCAGTCTCGTGCCGAAACCGATCCAAGCGCCGATCCCGATTTGGTTCGGCGGGTCATCCGACGCCACCATCGAACGGGCGGCCCGACTGGGCGACGGGTGGATGCCGATCCTGCCGCCCGACGCCGGCGCGGCCAAAGTGGCGCTGTTGTACGACCGGTTGCGGGCGTACGGGCGGGATCCGGCCGCTTTCGGCCTCGAGGCGTGGTTAGCGGCGGTCGATCCCGACCCTGAACGCTGGGCGGCGGCAGCGACGGCCTGGCGCCGGCTCG
>VGFD01000806.1 GCA_016868975.1 Armatimonadota bacterium
GCGCCAGCACCGGCGCCCGCGGTGCAGACGGTCCCCGCGCCGAGGCCGGCGCTCTCGGCGGCGCCGCCCGCCCCGGCGCCTGGCCCGACCACCCTCCACTACACGCGCCCCGCGGATCCGCTGACCGTCCGGGTGAGCCAGTACAAGCCGACGGGCCATGACCCCGGCGCCGAAGAGTGGCTCCAGAACATGCAGCGGCTGCGCCGCGCGGCGGGGAGGTAGCCGCCATGAACGAGTTGTCAGTGTGCTACGACAACAGCCCGCAGACACGTGAGGAGAGTCGGCACCAGATGCGCTCCTATGCGCTCTACGTCGCGCTGGGGATGGCGGGAGCGGGCCTGAGGTCTCACCCGGAGTACCTCCCGCCGGGCGCCTGCTGGATGGTGGCAGGCGTCGTGCTCTTCTGGTGCGTCGGTTTCCTGTCGGCCCTGGAGATTGACGCCACGCGGCGCATGCTCGGCGTGGGGTTGCTGTTCTGGGCTGCGTTTGCGATCGTCGTAGTCCCCGAGCCCTGGCATTTTCTGGTTTGCATGGGCGGGGCCATGATGGCATACTGGCAGCTCGTGCCGCTGTCGGCCCCAACCCCCTCGCTTGCGGCGTCGGACGCCGACTCCTGCGACACCAGGCCGGCCGAGATCCTCGAAGAGCACCCGCTGCCGGATGGTCAGCACCCGGGTGTTATTGCAGTTCCGGATCAATCGCCGCGCCGTCGCGGGGGTCTCGGATGTGCTGGCCGAGCACCAGTGCCTTCAGCACGTTATCCCAGGTGGGGAGAACGCGGGCGACGTCGTCCTCCCAGAAGTCCATGGTGATGAGGACCTGGACGGTGTTACCCAGGCCCACGGCGATGCGCGATCGGGCGGGGCGTGGGCGTCGGCGCTCGGCCACTCCGTGATCCTGACGGAGTCCCCCGGGGCCACTCCGTGATCCTGACGGAGTCCCCCGGGGCACTCGTGATCCTGACGAGTGACACGACCAGACGATGCCTCGGGTCAGATAAGGTTTTTCGTCCCACGCAACGAATGATCGCGTCGTGCGATTGCTCGCTTCGGTGCTGGTATTTCTAGCCGTCCTCACCGGCGTGGGAGCGCTGTCGGTGCGCCACTACGTCGCGTCCGCCCGAGCCGCGGCCAGCACGGATTTCATCACCACTCCCCACCGCGTGCGCACCTGGGTGGTGAACAGCAACAACCATCCCGCGCGGGACATCAGCCGCCTCATGGGGCCGCTCAACGTGCGCAAGGGGGATCGCGTGGCGGACGTCGGGTGCGGCAGCGGGTATTGCGTGATGGCGATGTCCCCCATGGTGGGGCCGACCGGCCGCGTCTGGGCAGTGGATATCGACGCCGAGGCCATCGAGTTCATCCGCCTGCACGCCCGCGCGCTCGGGCTCACCAACGTGGAGGCGCTGGTATCCATCCCCACCGACGCGAAGCTGCCGGCAAATTCGGTCAACCGAATCCTTGTGGCCAATGTCATGCACATGTTTCTCGACAGCGGAAATGAGAACGACGAGAAAACCTTCCGCACCGTCACCGAGCCGTTCTGCAAAAGCCTGCACCGCGCGCTGGAACCGGGGGGATTGCTCCTGGTGCAGGATTTTACAAAATCCCAGTTCGGCCCCATGGGGGTCAGCGAGCCGGCGCTCCTGCGCGCCTTCACCCGCTGCGGATTCCGTCTGCTGAAGCGGTTTGGCGTCCAGCAGGACTACGAGCTGTTGTTCACCCGCCAGGGCTAGGAGCTCCTCTCAAGGCCACGCGCAGCGGAATCCCACGCTCCCGCTATTGGTCGTGGGATTGTGCGCGATCGCCTCATTGATGGGCTGCGGCACGTACAGCCAGCAACTGCCCAGCACGGCCACCGATTTCGGCTCCACACGCGACGGGCTCGACGTCCACTCGAACACGTTGCGGCACAGGTCGAACACGCCGTAGGGGCTGCGGTCGCGGGGATAGCTCGCCACAGGCGCCACCTTCCCAGTGTTGACGTTGGCGGCGCCCTCCTCCCAGGCGTCCCCCCAGGGCCACGCGCGCCCGCCCACCGCGCGCAGACGGATAAGTGAACGGATAAGTGATTGAATTACGCTGTCGACGACGCTGTCGACGCTGTCGCGACCCGGAAGAGTCGCGGGGTGCGTGTTGCGTGGCAAGAGGTCGAAAGCAGTTTACAT
>VGFD01000807.1 GCA_016868975.1 Armatimonadota bacterium
CATGAAACGAAGATCCCCGGCCACTACGTCGAGCCCGCCTTCTCCCCCGACGGCAAGCACCTCGCCTGGCGCGCGGTCCGCGGCGGCTGGATCACCAGCAAGCAGTACGGCCACGACAACGGCATTTTCATCAACAACCGGCTGGTCACCCGCGACGGCCAGAAACCCCAGTTCGGCGCCGAAAACGACCGGATATACGTTCTCCGCGGCGCCGGTGACGACGGCCTCGCGCTCGTGGGCCTCGACTTTAACGGCGGCAACGAACGCACACTCTTCCAGGACGAGAAAGCGACCGACATCGTCCTCGCCCCCGATGAGAAACGCGTCGCCTTCCAGGAGAACTTCCACGCCTACATGGCGCCGCTCCCTCGCACCGGCACGACCGTCACCCTGGACGCGTCCAGCGACGCGGTGCCCGTCACCCGCGTCTCCACCGACTCCGGGAACTGGCTGCAGTGGAGCGGCGATTCCAAGAAATTATACTGGTCGCTGGGTGCGACGCTCTACGAGTCTGGCGGAAAAGAATACGACCTCGGCTTCACCCAGACCCAGGACGCCCCGAGCGGAAGAACCGCCCTCACCGGGGCCCGCATCGTCACCATGCGCGGCGACGAGGTCATCGAGAACGGCACCGTCCTCACCAACGGCAACCGCATCGAGGCGGTGGGCGCCAGCGTCCCCATCCCGCCCGGCACGAAGGTCTACGACGTGAAGGGCGACACCATCATCCCCGGCCTGGTGGACGTCCACTGGCACGGCAGCCAGGGCAGCGACGGCCTCATTCCCCAGCGCAACTGGGTGAACTACGCCTCGCTGGGATTCGGGGTGACCACGCTGCACGATCCCTCCAACGACACCGCCGAGATTTTCACCGCGTCGGAGATGCAGAAGGCCGGCCTCATCCTCGCCCCGAGGATCTTCTCCACCGGCACCATCCTGTACGGCGCGGCCGGCACGGTGAAGGCGGAGATCAACAGCCTGGAGGACGCCAGACGGCACCTGCGCCGCATGCAGGCGGTCGGCGCCTTCAGCGTCAAGAGCTACAACCAGCCGCGCCGGGACCAGCGCCAGCAGGTGATCGAGGCGGCCCGCGGCCTCAACATGATGGTGGTGCCGGAGGGCGGCTCGCTCTTCCAGCACAACATGACGATGGTGGTCGACGGCCACACCGGCGTCGAGCACGCCATCCCCGTCCCCAACGTGTACAAGGACGTGGTCACCCTGTGGTCGGCCAGCGGCAGCGGCTACACGCCCACGCTGGTGGTCGGCTACGGCGGCATCGGCGGTGAGAACTACTGGTACGCCAAGACCAACGTGTGGGAGGACCGCCGGCTGCTCGGCTTCGTCCCCCGCGAGATCGTCGACGCCCGCTCGCGCCGCCGTACCATGGCGCCCGACGAGGAGTACAACCACCTCCGCATCGCCAGCGCCAGCAAGAAGCTCAACGACGCCGGCGTGTCGGTCCAGCTCGGGGCGCACGGCCAGCGCGAGGGCCTGGGCGCGCACTGGGAGCTGTGGATGTTCGTGCAGGGCGGCATGACCCCGCTCCAGGCGCTGCGCGCGGGAACGCTGAGCGGCGCGAGATACCTCGGCCTCGACAGGGACATCGGCTCCCTGGAGCCCGGCAAGCTGGCCGACCTGGCGGTCATCCGCGGCAATCCCCTGGAGGACATCCGCGTCTCGTCGAACATCCGCTACGTGATGCTCAACGGACGCCTCTACGACGCCGACCGCCTCGACGAGCTGGCGCCGCGAGCCCGGCCGCGCCCGCCGTTCTACTTTGAGGACGTCTCGACACCGCCTCGGTAGGGAACTTCACGCTCCCCTCTCGCGGCAAGCCCCTGCAACCATCAACTGGAGCAGGTGCAGGTTGCCGCCCCGCGGCCGTCAACGGGCGCAGGTTGCCGCCCCGCGGCCGTCAACGGGCGCAGGTTGCCGCCCCGCGGCCGTCAACGGGCGCAGGTTGCCGCCCCGCGGCCGTCAACGGGCGCAGGCCGGGTTACCGTCACAGGTGCGGTAACATGTGCCCTTGGTGCCGTGTTACCGTCACCGGTGCGGGACCTCACCTCATGTCCCGCACCGGTGTCGGTAACACGGCCACGTCGGCGGCGGGGAACCAGAGCTGTCGCCCATCACCCGACCAACCGCCCAATTCGTATCCACACAC
>VGFD01000808.1 GCA_016868975.1 Armatimonadota bacterium
GCAGTCCATGATGGCCACCACGATGCTGATGACCACGCTGTCCTCGATGATGTTCATGCCGTCGATGTACTACTGGTCGCCGTTCAGCATGTGCGGCGCCGGAATGATGGGCATGGGCCTCGGCATGACCATGGGAATGGGCATGGGCATGTGGGGCGGAGGTTGGGGCGGCTGGGGCTGGTAATCCGCCTCGTCCTGACGACGGCGCTCGTGCTCCTGCTGGGAGCGCGGGTGCCGTTTGCATTTGCGCAGGATTCGTTGATGGCGCACGTCCGCGCACTGTCGGTGGATATCGGCGTGCGGGCCGGCGGGAGCGCGGCCGAGGCACGCGCGGCCGACTACCTTGAGGGACGCCTGCGCTCCTGGGGATACACGGTGACGCGGCAGGCGGTGCCGCTGCCCTGGGGCGCATCGTCGGTGAACGTGATCGCCGAGCGCGCCCCGGGCGCGACGTGGATCGTGGGGGCGCACCTCGACTCCAAGCCGCCCAGCCCGGGCGGCAATGACAACGCGACCGGCGTTGCGGTGCTGCTGGAGTGCGCGCGGCTTCGCGCGGAGGATGGCGTGCGCTTCGTGTTCTTCGGCGCCGAGGAGTATCCCGCGCAAAACCGTGCCCTGGGACATCACTTCGGCTCACGATACTACGTGGGCCAGATGTCCGCCCAGGAGCGGGCCGCGATCTCCGGCGTGGTGGTCGTGGATGCGGTGGGCGGCGGGCCGCGCTTCGCCATCGGCACCATGCGGCGCGGGGACGCGTTGCCACGGCGGTTGCGCGTTGTCGCGTGGAAACTGGGCTTCCGGGCGGTTGAGGACGTGGATCCCGGCTGGAGCGACCACGAGCCGTTCTTCGTCGCGGGAATCCCCACGGCGTACCTGCGCTGGCGCATCGACGACACCCTGCACACGGCCGCGGACACGTACGCGCACGTGCGCCCGGAGAAGGTGCGGGCGGCCTTCAGGGTGCTGCAGGCGTTCCTCGGCTCGGTGGGGAAGCGGTCAGGCAGCGGGCGATGATGGGCATAAGCCCCCACGGGGAGGACTCTAATGGACGATCAATTCAACGTTCGAGAATTTGACGGGCGGGTGGCTCTCGTGACGCTGCCCCCGACGCTGACCCAGGAATCCGCGGCGGAGCTTCGCAAGGTCGTCAACGGCCAGATCGACGCGGGCCGCCTCGAGCTGCTGGTGGTGTGCGACAAGCTCACGCGGGTCGACTCCAAGGTCCTCTCGTGTCTCAACCAGGCGGCGTTCCGTCTGTCCACGGTGCAGGGCCAGCTGCACATCGTCTCGCCGTCGCCGGCGGTGTACGACCAGCTCAAAGCGGCCGGCTCGATCGGCTCGGTGGAATTTCACATGAGCGAGAAAATGGCGCTCGAGGTCGTGGGGATCAAGGCGGACGAAGTCAGCTCGTAATTACCAGTGGCGGATGCCCGACAGGTATTCCTGGAAATTGAATTTCGAGCTGTTGGCCGCGTCGTGGCATTTCAAGCAGGTTTCCTCGGTGGCCGGGCGGCCGCGGGTGGGACTGGCGACGTGCAGTGAGCGGCGGTCGTGGCAGGACTCGCAGCCCACGAAAGCCAGCGTCGGAGTCTTCTTCTCGCTGAGGTAGCCGTCGGTGGCGCCGTACCCGGTGGTGTGGCAGGTGAGACACTCCGGATCGTACTGAAATCCGTCGCGCTTTACCGGAGCCAGGGCGTGCGCGTGCCTGGAAGCGCTCCATTTTTTCCAGGCGTCCGCGTGGCAGGTCTTGCAGGCGTTCGCACCCGCGTAGCGCGCCGCGCCGCTGGTGCGGACGAGCCCCGCGTTGGTCACCTTGCGCACCCCGCGCTTGTAGGCGTCGACCACCATTCTCATGGACGGGTGCTCGTCAATCTCCGCCTCCAGAATAATGGTCTCCGAGCGCGTGATGCGGAACTTCCCCGGCGTCCAGGTTCCCCGGACCCGCGCCACTACCTTGCCCTCATCGCCAACCGAGTGGGCCAGCACCGGTCCGATCAGGGCCGCGGTTTCCCAGGAGGCTCCGTCCGCGCCGCCAAAAATGCACTGAATTTCCGGGAATTGCTGGGCCAGGAATTCGATGTGACCGGCCTCAAGCGCGGCAAGCAGCACGATCACGTCCGCCTGTTTTTTCACCATCGGCAATAAAGCCGCCAGCGCGTTCTCGA
>VGFD01000809.1 GCA_016868975.1 Armatimonadota bacterium
ATCGAGTGCATCGCGCTGCTCGGAACGCTCCCCAGGCCCGCCCCGCGAAGGCCCGCCGGCAGGCTGCCCTTCACCCGTCATCGGCGCGGTCCCGGCGTGAAGGCCGGTTCCGTTGCGCTGACCTTCGGGGGGGGCGCAACGGCGCCTGCCGCGCAGTTCCCCCTCACCACGGGGATTCCGCTTCCCATCGGGCACCTCTACGACCCCGCGCGTGTGGCCTTGCTCGGCGCCGGCAGGCAGCCCCTCGAGGTGCAGACCCGCGCCATCGGCTTCTGGCCCGACGGCAGCATCCGCTGGTTGCTGCTCGACTTCCAGCACGACCTGGGCGTGTCCGATTCGCACGTTGTCCTCCGTTATGGCCGGGATCTGCCGAGGCAATCCGCGCCACGGGCGCTGGCCGCGGAAGCGGACGGCGGCATCGACATCGACACGGGCGCCGCAAGGCTCCGGGTGCCGGAGCGCCGGCCCTTTCTGCCCGGCGAAGTCCGTCTCGCCGGCGGAGGCCCCGTCACCGCCGGCGGGGGGAGCGCGGGGATCCATATCGAGTCCGCCGCCGGCTCGATCTACACCTCCCGCGGCGCGGCGGACACCGTCGTCATCGAGGAAGCCGGCCCCCTCCGCGCCGTGGTACGCCTGGAGTTCCGCCACCGCGATTCGCGCGGTCGCGTCCTGTTCCGGTCCACTGCCCGCATCCACGCCTATGCCGGCAAGTCCTGGTTCCGGGTGGGCTACACCTTCACCAACGATAACACGGAGGCTGCATTCACCTCGATCCGCCGGCTGGTGCTGGCTACGCCCGTGCCATCCCCTCCGGATGCGTCCGCCTACGTCCTGCAGGATCTGGACAACCACTTTACCTATGGATCCGATGGCCAGAACCGGAAGGAGGGCCGACGCCATTCAGGCCTGCTGCTGGCCCGGACGGGGTTCGGCGCGTGCGCCGTTGCGGTTCGAGACTTCTGGCAGAACTACCCCAAGGCGATCGGCCTGGGCCCGCACGGCATTGAGGTGGGCATCTGTCCGGATGTGTCGGGGGTCAACTACAGGGTGGGGGGATACGAAGAGGACCGGCTCTTCTACTACCTGGCCGATGGCGCCTACCGGTTCCGTTGCGGCATGTCGCGCACGCACGATCTGTTCTACGGATTCGCACCGGAAGGGGAAGCGGCCGAGCTGCGCCGCCAGGCACGGGCGTTCCTTACTCCCCCGGTCGTGCGCGCCCGCCCGGCCGTCTACGTCCGCAGCGGAGCCGTTGGGCAGATGGCCTCCCCGTCCGGAGCCACCGGCTTCTACGAGCGATGGCTCACCAGCGCGAGAGGCCGGTTTCTCGCCGACCGCAAGGCGCGCCGGGCCTATGGAATGATGAACTACGGGGACTGGTTCGGCGAACGGCGCTACAACTGGGGGAACATGGAGTACGACACCCCGTGGGTCTTCCTGAACGAGTTCCTCCGCGGGGGACATGCCCAGTGGTTTGAGCTCGCATTCCGGGCCGCGCAGCACCTGGTCGACGTCGACACTTGCCACGCCTCTCCCGGGGCTGAAACCGTCGGCGGCCAGTACGGGCACTGCATGGGCCACGTCGGCGGCTACTATCCCCCCGGGTACCGCGAGGCGTCAACCGCGGTGGGCGGCATGTCGCGCGACCACACGTGGGTCGAGGGCCTCTTCCTGCACCACAGCCTCACCGGGGATGTCCGTTTCCAGGAGGCGGCTCGAACGGCCTGCGACCGCATGGCCGAGGAGGTGGACGCCCGGACCTTCGACTTCAGCAACTGCCGCGACGCAGGCTGGCTCCTCATCCATCTGTGCGCGGGCTACACCGCCACCCTCGAACGGCGCTACCTGGAGGCCGCGCATGTCGTGGTCGAGCGCGTGATCGAGCGCCAGCGCGCATCCGGCGGATGGGAGCGGATGATGGTCCCCGGACACTGCTACTGCGATCCGCCCCGTCACATGGGCAACGCCGCCTTCATGGTGGGCGTCCTGATGGCCGGGCTGAAGCGCTACCACCTGATCACCCAGGACCCGCAGGTGCGGCGGTGCATCCTGCGAGCCGCCCGGTACGCGGTCGCCGCCTACTGGGTCGAGGGGCAACGGGTCTTCCGATACACCAACTGCCCCTACATCTGGGTCCACGTGTCCATGAATCCG
>VGFD01000810.1 GCA_016868975.1 Armatimonadota bacterium
GTCCTCGCGCAGGCGGCGGTCAATCAGCCCGATGATGAGGTCGTCGGGAACCAGCTCGCCACGCTTCATATAGCCGTCCGCCTTGAGTCCCAGGGGCGTGCCCTGGGCCGCGGCTTCGCGGAGGATGTTGCCGGTGGAAATCTGCGGAATGCCAAAGCGCTCGACAAGTCGCAGCGCCTGGGTGCCCTTGCCTGCGCCGGGCGGCCCGAGCAGGATCATATCGGTAAAAGTCTTCTCTGAAGCCTCCAACACAGCCGAACCTCCCCTTCGGACGGACGCACCGGGCTCAATCGTCATCATCATTTCATGAACCCCTGGTAATTGCGCATCACGAGACGCGCTTCAATTTGCTGCATGGTGTCAAGGGCGACGCCGACGATGATCAGAAGGCTCGTGCTGCCCAGGTAGAACTGCACGCCGGTAAGCATGATGATGTAGGTTGGGACCACTGCGATCAACGCCAGCGCAATTGCGGCCACAAAGGTCACCCGGTTGAGGATCTTCTCGAGGTATTCGCCGGTCGGACGACCGGGGCGAATCCCCGGGATAAAGCCGCCGTATTTCTTCATGTTGTCGGCGACGTCAATCGGATTGAACTGAATGCCCGCGTAGAAGTAGGTGAAGAAGATCACCAACAAGGCGTAGGTGAGGTTGAAGAACACGCTGTCAGCCGAAAAGAACTGCAGCACCGAGAACGTCCAGGTCCCGGGCAGCGGATTCGGGTTGAACGCGCGAATGAACGTCCCCGGCAGGTACATGATCGAGATCGCGAAGATGATCGAGATGACGCCGGCGTTGTTCACGCGGATGGGAATGTAGGTGTTCTGCCCGCCGTACACGCGGCGGCCGACCTGCCGCTTGGCGTACTGCACGGGAATCTTGCGCTGCCCCTGGGTGAGCGCCACGATGCCCGCCACCAGGAGCACGAACAGCACCATGAAGATGCCGATGGAGAACCAGTAGGCCGGGCCGGCCACGTTGGCGGTCGCCAGCACGTTCGAGACGTAGCTCGGATAGGCCAGGACGATGCCCGCAAAGATAATCAAGGACACGCCGTTGCCGATGCCCTTATCGGTCAGTTGCTCGCCAAGCCACATCAGGAACGCGGTGCCGGCGGTGAGGGCCAGGACCGTGAGGACGATCTGCTGCCAGTTGTTGTTGTAGAAAACCCCGAAACGGCTCAAGTTGAGGCTCATGATGGTGGCCTGCATGATGGCCAGGCCCATGGTGCCGTAGCGCACGTACTGCGCGATCTGGCGCCGCCCCAACTCGCCGCCTTCCTTCTGCAAATCGTGCAGCTTGGGAATGACGTGGGTGAGGAGCTGCATGATAATCGAGGCGTTGATGTAGGGCGTGATTCCCATGGCGCCGATGGAGAATTTGTTCAGCGCGCCGCCGGTGAACATGCCCAGGAAGTTGATCAGGTCGCCACCCTTGGCCAGTAGCTGGTTCCAGGTGTTGAGATCGATCCCGGGCACCGGAATGTGCACCATCAGGACAAATACCGCAAAAAGACCGAACACCCACAACAGCCTGTTGCGGATGTCTCGGAGGCGGGCGGCGCTCGCAAACGCATTCAAGCCCATTCGGGACAGCCTCGACTTTTACGAAGATCGGCGCCGTGACAGCGGCGCTCCGGGGGTCGGGGGGGCGCCGAAGGCGACTCCCCCTGGACCAATCCCTGAAACTTACTCGGCGGCCGCGGTGTCGGCCGGGTGCATCAGGTCCTCGACGTCGCCGCCGGCCTGCTCGATGGCGGCGCGCGCCGCCTGGGTGAAGCCGTGCAGCTTGACGCTCAGCTTCTTGGTAAGGCGACCGTTGGCCACCACCTTGAAGGGACGGTTGGAGCGGCTGGAGACGCCACGCTCGATAAGCGCCTCGGGCGTCACCGTCTCGCCGTTCTCAAAGCGCTCCAGATCGTCGAGAGAGACGAGCTGGAAATAGACCTTGTTCGGATTGTTGAATCCGCGGTACTTCGGCAAGCGGCGATACCAGGGAGTCTGGCCGCCTTCGAAGCCGGGGCCCTTACCGCCGCCGGAGCGGGCGTTCTGGCCGTTGCTGCCGCGGCAGGCGGTCTTCACGTGACAGCCGTGGCCGCGTCCGACGCGCTTCTTGCGATGCCGGGAACCAGGCGCTGCTTTCAG
>VGFD01000811.1 GCA_016868975.1 Armatimonadota bacterium
CTTATCACGACGCCCGCGTGGAAGCGTTCGCGGGTGCGGTGCAGAGTTTCGGCGCCCTGTGGATCGCGCTGGCCGCGGTCGGTGTGATGGCCGCGTGGCGCGGCCGCGCGGGTCCGCTCTGGACGGCCGGGATGGCCTCCCTGCTGGTGGTGACCGGCCTGCTGCTGACTCCGCAGGTGGAGGCCGCGCGCGCCATCAAGCCGATGGGAATCCTCGCCGAGAAACTGGCCGGCCCGGACGACTGCGTGGCAACGTTAGGCACGGGATTGTACGGCATCGCGTTCTACGCCAACCGGGACGTGCTCCGCCTCGCCGCGGTGGGTCAGGCGGAAAGCGTTCTGCGCGCCCCCCGTCGCGCCTACGTGGTGGTCGACCTGGGCACCTACGAAGAAATGCGCCGCCGCAATGCGGCCACGTTCGAGGTGGTGGGCCGGCAGGCCAACGTCATGATGGTGACCAACCGGCATTGAGACATCCGCCGCTCAAGATGACGTTTTCCTCACATATTGACCGAATATGCAGGAAAAACGGCATCTTCGCCGGCACAGGTCACGTTGTCTGGCGCGCCATGTGAACTCAAAGATGTCGAGCGCGTGATGCAACGGCGTCTCCGCAACATCGGGTGGGCTGACCGCTGTCTCGCGGCGGATGCGCGTAAAATCAGCGCACGACATTTTCGGAGCGAAGAGCCGCCTGGGCCCTGGTGGTGATCGGTTGGCGGAGCAGGCTTTCGTCGACGTCCAGGCGCACCGGCTTGGCCAGGGCCACGCAGAGATACAGGCTGGCGAGCACCACGCTGACGCAGATGCAGTAACTGATCCAGAGCATTTTCCACTCTCGGGCGGTGAACACCAGCGAGTTGCGGCGCTCCGCCTCTTCGAAGCCCTCGTAAAAAATGGTCTGCGGCTTGTACATCACGACGACTTCTCGTTTTGCGGAAAACACTCTTCGCGTGCTCCTTCACAGAGAGCCATGAGGAAACCCCGGCGCCTGCGCTGCGTCCTCCTCACGCTGTCGGCTCAGCCGTCAACGTCCAATTTCCATGAATTGTCGCTGTGCTGCGCCCAGCCGGCGCCCGGCGCTTCCACACGGTCTCGGACTCAACTTCCACTCACAGTTATGGACATCGATACTGCAACTCGACCACTCCATAGGTCTTCGAATTGGTGCAGCGAAAGTTGCATTCATGACCTGCGTCTTTGGTCGGAACCCATGTGCCTGGCCCTGATCGCGCTGGACACGCACCCTCGCTATCCCCTGATCATCGCCGCCAATCGCGATGAGTTTCTGGCCCGCCCCACCGCCCCCGCCGCATTCTGGGCGGACGCGCCCGACATTTTCGGCGGCCGCGACCTGCAATCGGGCGGCAACTGGCTGGCCGCCTCCCGCAACGGATGCCACTTGACCGCGCCGGGACATGCGGTATCAGCCTCTGACACGCTACCATGCGCGGTGTCCGTCCCTGACACGCTACTCTGCGCGGTGTCCGTCCCTGACACGCTACTCTGCGCGGTGTCCGTCGCACACGCGGTGGGAGCCCGCGCGAGCAGCGCGCCGCGGCGCCAGACCTGGCCTCCCAGCAGGATCTCGACCCCGTCGCCGGGTGGGGACCAGCCAGGGCCACGCGCTGGTGTCGCCGATGGGGAGCGTTACGAAAAGAGGTAGGGCCCCCGCTCGATTGGCGCCGCCCCTCTTCGCGGGTACCATGAAACTGGCCGAGAGTTTCCCGCCGCGATCGGGAGGGATGTCCCATGAAAGTCAAGCCAGTTTACCAAGCGCAGTGGATGGAATTTTCACGCGCTTCACCCGCATGCACGATGGCTGGCTGGTCACCGCGCAGCACGCGGCGCCGCACCATCTCGGCGTGGATGAGGCGCACGACGTCCGTCTGCGCGAGGTTGCCGTGGAGCGCCACGGTGCGGGGAAAGGGAGCAGCCTCGTATTCACGCTCGCGGATGCACGGGGAAACCACCGCACCCACGTGATCCAGAAACCGGTGTCGGTCACCGTGCTGGAAACCGACGAGGGGCTGCACAAGGCGCTCCGCATCGAGGAAACCAGTGGAATGGTCACCGTGCTGAACTTCCAGAACACCGCGCGAGCTGATTCACTCGACGGCATCGCGACAATCCCCTGGCT
>VGFD01000812.1 GCA_016868975.1 Armatimonadota bacterium
CGCGTGTCCAGCCAGGTCCGGACGCTTTAACCCGAAGTTCGCTTCGGGTGGTGCTCTTCGTGGCTCCGCCGGGTGCTCTTCTCGAGTTCGCTCTCGTTCAGGATGCTGACCCGCTTCTTGTCGAAGTGGATGATCTCGCGCGTCTCCATGTCGTTTAAGACCTTGGTCACCGTCTCCCGCGTGGCCCCGATCATGTTGGCCAGCTCCTGGTGGGTGAGCCGCTGGGGGATTTCGCGGCCGCCGTCGCTCGGCACCCCGATGTTGCGGGACAGCGTGAGCAGCTTGCGGGCCAGGCGCTGGTAGACGTCGAGGAAAATCAAGCCGGCCGTGTCCTCGGTGAGCTCCCGCAGGCGGCGGCTCATCTGGCGCAGCAGGCCGAGGGCGATGCGGCCGTTCGTCTCCAGCAGCTTGCGAAAGTCCCGCTTGTTGATGGACAGCACCTTCATGTCCCCCAACGCAACCGCGCTGGCCGAGCGGGGATAGTCGTCGATGAGCGACATCTCCCCCAGGCTCTGGTACGGGCTGAGGATGGTGAGGGTGAGCTCGCGGCCGTCCTCGTTGAGAAAGATGATCTTCAGGCGCCCGTCGACGACGATGAGGAACTCCTCACCCTCCTCGCCGCGATCGAACAGAAGGTGATCCTTCGGATACGTCTTGAAGCGCGCGAGACTGGCAATATCGCGGACGTCCGACTCGCCGAGGTCGGCGAACAGGGAGACCTTTCTGACCAGCTCCTCCACCGACATGGAGGACGCCGCATCCCCGAGAGCCGCGCTTGACTTTCGCACGGTGTTCATTTCTTCCGATGCGCCCGCGATCCTCTCCCTCGATGCAACGGAACGCCGTGCCGGCAGGACTTTCGCGATGCTCACAGGAATGTTTTTCTCGTTCGAACAACGAGGGGGATTCAGGGGGCGCCGCAGGCGACTCCCCCCCTGGATCAACCCAGCAGGGTGGTGTGTTTCTCGTGGGGTGCCCCCCCGATGCGGCTGATGCCCCCCGGCGTAAGACGCCGCGGCCCACGAGTCTCGCCCACGTTCTCGGACGGACCCAGAAGGAGCTCCGATGATCCTGAATTCAGCCCGCCGGATGGGAGTTGGCGCGTGGTGCGCGCTGCTCTTCTTGATGGTGGTGATGGCGAGCGGACCGGCCCGGGCCGGCCGTGCAGAATCCGAGGCGTATCTCAACGCGGCAAAGGCCGCAATTGAGAAGAATGACGTGCCGGGAGCGATCAACTCGCTGAATTCCGCGATCGCCGCCGATCCCGCCAACGACCGGCCCTACGCGGCCATGGCCGAGGTCTACGAGCAGCTGCACAGCTACGACATCGCGGCCGAGAAGATCCAGAAGGCCGCCCAGCTCAACCCCGGTTACGCCCCCTACTGGGTGGACCTGGGGCGCTACGAAAAGCTTCAGAAGCACTACGACAAGGCCATCGAGGCCCTCAACAGGGCCGCCAACCTGGACAAGAAGAGCGCCGAGATCCCGTACCAGCTCGCCATGGTCTATTACGACAAGAACGACCTGGACGACGCGGAGAAAGCCATCAACAAGGCCGTCGAGGCCGACGACTCCAACCTCAACTACAAGCTCTGGCGGGCGCGCATCCGCTATCACGTGGGCAAGGGCGACGCCGCCGAGAGCGAGCTCAGCTCGATCGTCACCAGGCTGAAGGCCACCAAGGGGCAGGTCTATGACGATGCCTCCAAGCTGCTCACCACCATCAGCCAGGAGAAGCGCAAGAAACTCATCCAGAAGTACGCCTTGATCGGGGTGCCCGCGGCGGTGCTGGTTGTCGCCGCCGTCGTGCTCATCCCCATGCTGCGCCGCGGACGTCGCGGCGGCGGCGGCGGCGGCGGCGGCGCGCGCATGGACCTGACCGGCGACGCCACCACTTTCGAGGACATCTCGGCGATGGCGCTGCGCCGCCTGTGCAGCATGACCCAGATGAGCCACGGCGTCATGTTCGTCACCACCATCGACGGCGATCAAATGGATCCCAAGGCTTCGGTGGTGCTCGATCCCGACGAGCTGAAGCCGGTGGGAGTGGACGTCAATGAACTGCCCCGCTGGATCGAGCGTAACGACGGCAAGCCGTTCCTGTTCAACGTCGAGAAGAAGGAAGGCGTC
>VGFD01000813.1 GCA_016868975.1 Armatimonadota bacterium
GAAACAGGGTCTTCACTTGGGGGACCTCCTCGAAATTTCAACCATGCAACGCTCCAGAAACGACGCCAACCGCGCCGCGCCGTCCACCGCCGACTGCCGCATGCGGAGCAGGAAAGGCACGGCGTGCGGCCGTCCCAGCGCGGCGAAGGCCAGTTTCATGCGCTGGACGTTGCCCTGCTCGTCCACGTAGCGGTTCAAATCGATGGGAAAATCTTCGTGCGCGGTGTCGGAAATCACGCGCAGCGCCAGGAACGGCACGCCGTGGCGCTCGGCCACCCGGGCCACCGCCGCGGACTCCATGTCGACGACGCCGCCGCGCGGGTGCAAGGCCCGCTTCTCGGCGGCCGTCCCCACCACGCGGGGCGCGGTCACCACCACGTGCTCATGCACCCGGCTGAACTCAGGGATGATCCCGCGCGCTGCCGCGAGCAAATCGGGATGCGGCTCGAATGCGTCATCTCCCTCGTGCTCCACCACCCGGGTGGCCAGCACGAGATCCCCGCGCCGCAATTCCGGCGCCAGCCCACCGCCCAGGCCGGCGCACACCACCGCGGTCGGGCGCGCGGCCGCAATCACCTGCTCGGCAACCGCACCGGCGCGACGCGGCCCCGGACCGGCCAGAACGAGATCGACCCGGGCGCCGCCCATCTCTCCGCCTTTCAGGCGCGTGCCCAGCGGTGCGGCCTCTTCCTTCACGGCCATGAAAATCACCACGGCGCCGCCGGCCACGGCGGCGCTCACGCGCGCACCGCCAGCTTCGCGTAGCCGTTGTCCACGAACCAGCGCACTGCTTTTTCCAGGGCAATTTCCGGAGCGGTCTGCGGCAAACCCAACCCGTGCACGGCCTTCGACGGATCGAAAAACATGCGCTTGCGGGCCATCTTCACGCCTTCGAGGGGCACCCGGGGCGCCTTGTGCAGCACGTTGCGCGACACCATCTCGTCCACCACGCCGATGGCGTAGGCCAGGCCCCACGGCATGCGGAAACGCGGACTGGGCACCCCGCTGATCCCCGACAGCACGTCCAGGATCTGCTTGAAGCTCATGTCCCGGTTTCCCAGGATATATTTTTCGCCGACCACGCCTTTTTCGGCGGCCAGCACGTGGCCCTCGGCGACGTCCTCGGCGTCCACGATGTTGAGGCCGGTCTCCACGTAGGCCGGCATCTTGCCGTTGAGAAAATCCACGATCATCTGGCCGGTCTGGGTGGGCTTGATGTCGAGCGTGCCGACCGGCGTGCTGGGATTGACAATGACCACCGGCAAGCCGGCCGCCGCGTGGCGCAGCGCCACTTCCTGCGCCTGGAATTTCGAGCGCTTGTAGTCGCCGATCATGTCCTCGAGGGTCACCGGCGAATTTTCGTTGCCCGGCGTCCCGTCGGCGGGAATTCCGATCGCCGAGACCGAGGAGGTGTACACGATGCGCTCGACGCCCGCTTCAGCGGCCGCCTTGAGGATATTGTCGGTGCCGCCCACGTTGGCTTCGTATAAAACCTTTGGTTCCGGCGAGGACAGCCGATAGTCCGCCGCCACGTGGTACAGGATCTTCACTCCGCGCAAGGCCGCGCGCAGTGACCCGGGATCTGTCAGATCCCCCCGCACCGTCTCGACTTCGAGGCCGCGCAGATTGTCCAGACGCGACGTGGGACGCACCATCGCGCGCACGGACTGTCCCCGCGCGAGCAGGCGCCGCACCACGTGGCAACCCAGAAATCCGCTGGCCCCGGTCACCAGGACGGTCAATGCGCGAGACCCTGTCGGCGCCGATGCCCCTGCACGTACATGCCGAGCGCGTACATCGGAAAATAATGGCGGTAATAGTGATAGCAGAGGTAGAACACCTTGGGGAAGCCAGTACCGGTCCACCAGTCCTCGCTCCAGGTGCCGCCCTCGAGCTGCGATTCCACGAGATAGCGGATGCCCTCGCGCACCGACACGCTCTCGTAGTCGCCGGCCGACATCAGGCCCATCAGCGCCCACGCGGTCTGCGACGCGGTGCTGGGCCCCTGGCCGCGCAGCGACGGATCGTCGTACGACTCGCAGGTCTCGCCCCAACCGCCGTCGTTGTTCTGGTGCGTGCGCAGCCAGGTCGCGCCGCGCTGCACCCAGGGCTCCTTGAAATTG
>VGFD01000814.1 GCA_016868975.1 Armatimonadota bacterium
ACAAGCTGGGCGCCGAGGGAATGCGCGATGTGAACGTCGGCACCGGACCGCTGAAGGTCGTCCAGTGGACCCGCAACGACCGGGTCATTCTCGAGGCCTTCGACGGCTACCACGGTACGACGGGCATGCCCATCATCAAGACCGTCCGCATCTTCGAGGTCCCTGAGAATGCCGCCCGCCGCGCAATGATGGAGACAGGCCTGGTCGCGTTTGCCAACCCGGCCCTGGAGGACTGGGCAGGACTCCTCAAGAAGGGGTTCAAGCTCGCTCCCGAGGGGTTCAGCGGCGAGCAGATCATGGCCTTCGGCGGCAACTGGTGGGAGAAGACCTCCGTCGCCAGTGGACAGCCGCTTGAGAGAAAGGTCGACACGAGCGTTCCCTACGTAGGAAACATAGACGACGCGGCTCAGTGGGAAAAGGCGCGAAAAGTGCGCACGGCTCTCGGACTCGATGTCCGCCGTGAGGACATCCTGAAGTCGATCTACAAGGATCAGGGCGAAGTCGTTCATGTACCCGGCTGGCCGCCGAGCGCACCAGGGCACAAGAAGGAGTGGGCGTGGCCTTTCGACCCGACGACCGCAAAACAACTGATGAAGGAGGCGGGCTGGGAAAACGGCTTCAAGATCGAATGGTGGGTCGGTCCGAGCGACACAGGCGTGCAGCTGGTGGAAGCGTTGTGTGGCCAATGGACCGCAGACCTCAAGGTGACCTGCAATATCGACAAGCAGGTGTATGGCACCTACCGGCCTACCATCATTAATCGCACCACCACGAAGATGTGGCTGTGCGGCACGGACGGCGTAAACGTCCCGTTGACCTGGCCAAAGGGCTTCTTGCTTAGCTCGGTCAGCGCTGGTGGCTTCATGTGCGGCACGGAACACCGCCCGTTTGGTGAGACCTTCATCAAGATGGCGAACGAACCGGATCCCAAGAAGCTGCTGGAGCTGTCGTCAGGGTTCTACGACGAGGTCCGCAGGACCGCGGCGCAGATCGGGATCGTTAGCGTTTCTGCATTCCCGATGTACAACCCCCAGATCATCGAGTCGTGGGAGATGCTGCCGGAGGGCAAGGGATCCCTGGCTGGGTTCAACAACCTGCACCGGATCAAGCTGAAGAAGAAGTAGTAACTGATTCGGGAGATTACTGCGGGCGACAATCCCACAATGGCGACGCCACCGGGGTTGTCGCCCGCAATATCAGATCGCAACATCTGCCAGGAACTTCCCCGACCCGCCTGGTAGGCGGGAGAGGTTCTGATGCGAAGCTTCGTCCTGCGAAGACTTATGTACACCCTCATCGCCTTGATTGGGTCGACGCTGTTCGTTTTCGCCCTCTCGCGCGCCCAAGGTGACCCCCGCAACCTGTTCATTTCCGAAGGGGGATATGGGGTTACAAAGGAGACGTGGGAAGCGCTCGGCCGGAAGCTGAACCTGGACAAGCCGCTGGTTGTCCAGTACTTCATCTGGCTCGGGCAGGTTCTAAAGGGTGATCTCGGCGTCTCAGTGGAGGGGCGAGTCCCCGTGGCCCGCATGATTGGCGAACGTTTGTGGCCGACCGCCTCACTTGGAGGCATTGCCTGGATCATTGCGATCGTTGTTGGCATACCCCTCGGCGTCCTGTCCGCGACACGCCGCGGTACGCCCGCAGACTACGCGGCACGCGTGATCGCCCTGATTGGGCAGGCTTCGCCGCCATTCTGGATCGGCCTGGTCGCAATCTTCGTTTTCGCAGTGAAGTTCGGCTGGGTCCCCGCGGGCACTCGCGGCGACGGCTTTGCGATTCGGAACTACATCCTCCCAGCCGTGATCCTCGGACTCGGTCCGACCGCCGCATACCTGCGGCTGACACGTTCGGCAATGCTCAACATCCTGGATTCGGAGTACATCAAGCTGGCGAGGGCCAAGGGCGCGAACTCGCGCATCGTGATCTGGAAGCACGCGTTCAAGAACGCCATGATCCCGCCTCTGACCGTGTCCACCCTGGTTCTGGCGACCCTGGTCACCGGTTCAGTCGTCATCGAGACGGTGTTCGCCTGGCCAGGTATGGGCCGCATGACCGTACAGGCGGTGTCGACCAACGATTTCCCGATCATCACGGGCGCCGTACTCGTATTCACTGCTCT
>VGFD01000815.1 GCA_016868975.1 Armatimonadota bacterium
GGTGGGCGGCGACGTGCTCATCTCAGAGAGCACCCTCGAGTCCGCCGGGCCTTTCGTAGACGTGGGCGAGTCCACGCGGCTGGAGGTGAAGGGCTTCGACCGACCCATCACGGCGTACAGCGTGATGGGCGTCCCCGGCCCGTATTCCTGCCGACTGCACGGCCAGGCGCCGCTCACCCTGCACCCGATCGATCCCGGATTGGAAACCCGCTGCGCCGTCATCCAGGACAAGCAGGTGCGCGGCGAGGAGTTCGACGCGCGCATCCTGCGCCTGTCGTCGCGCGGGGCGGAACTGCTGGTGAGCCGTGGCCTGCGGACGCTCACCGACCTGCGGCTGCGGGTAGCCGGCGCGAGTGGAGACATCTACGCCAAAGTGCTGGAGGTCTCCGAGGACCACACCTGCCGGGTGCGGTTCACCGCCGTCGCGCCGGCCGCGGACACCGTTCTCCGCGCGGCGCTCGGCGAGGCGTGATCGAGCGGATCTCGGCGGAAGCCTGTCGGCGGCTGTTGCTGGCCGCCCAGGGCCTGCTCGACGATCCCCGCCGCGAGGCCACGCCAGACAGCCTGTACGACTTGATCGAAGGGATGGGCTTCGTGCAGCTCGACTCCATCAACGTGCTGGAGCGCGCCCACCACCTCACCCTGGCCAGCCGCCTCGACGGCTACCGTCCCACCCTGCTGACGCGGATTTTCCAGGACGAGCGCCGCCTGTTCGAGCACTGGACCCACGACGCCTCGCTCTTGCCCGTGAAGTGGTATCCCTACTGGCGGGTGCGCTTCGAGCGGCGTGCGCGCGCCATCGAGAAGGACGCGTGGTGGCGCGAGCGCGTCGGCGACAATCCGCAGCCGGTCATCGCGCACGTGCTGGAGCGGATCGCGCGAGAGGGACCGCTGCGCTCCCAGGATTTTGAGCACGAGCGCGGCGCCTCGGGCGGATGGTGGTCGTGGAAGCCGCAGAAGGCCGCGCTGGAGTATCTCTGGGCGAGCGGCCGCCTGGCGGTGCGCAACCGACGCGCCTTCCAGAAAGTGTACGACCTGCCGGAGCGGGTTTTTCCCGAGGCCGTGGCGCTGCCGTCCGCGACCGAGGCGGCCTATCGGGACTGGTGCTGCGAGGCCGCGCTGGAGCGGCTCGGGGTGGCGACGGCCGCCGAGATCGCCGGCTTCTGGCACGGGGTGACCCTTGCGGAGGCGCGCGCATGGTGCGAGCGCGCCCTCCGAAAACGGCGGATCCGCGCGGTGCTCGCCGAGGACGTCGCGGGCGACGCGCGCCCCGGGTTCGCCGTCCGCGACTGGGAGAAGCGCCTGGAAGCCGCGCCCGCCGCTCCGAAGCGCATGCGGCTGTTGTGCCCGTTCGATCCCATCGTGCGCGACCGCAAGCGGCTGGAGCGGCTGTTCGGGTTCAACTACCGCTTCGAGGCGTTCGTCCCGGCGCCGCGGCGGCAGTACGGCTACTACGTGCTGCCGCTGCTGGAGGGAGAACGCCTGGTGGGGCGCCTCGACGCGAAGACGCACCGCAAGGACGGCGTGCTGGAAGTGCGCGGAGTGTGGTGGGAGCCGCGCGCGCGTCCCACGGCAAAACGTCTCGGCGGGCTGGACGAAGCGCTGGGCCGGCTCGCGGATTATCTCGGCGTCGAGCGGGTGATGATGCCCTGATCAGGGAGCCGGAACCAGAAGCGCGCGCCGCCGTCCACGTTTTCCGCGCCGATCTCCCCGCCGTGCAGCCGAATCAATTGCTTGCTGATGTAGAGTAGAGACCCAGGCCGGTGCTCTTTTCGCCGCCGGTGGGCTGGGCGGTCAGCCGCGCGCGCTTGTTGAAGAGCAGCACGAGATCTTCACCGGTCAGGCCGGGGCCGCTGTCGATAACTTCGCAGAGCACGTGCCCCGGGCTGTCGCGACGCGCGCGCGCCACCACGAGTCCCTCGGACGGGGTGAACTTGACCGCGTTGCTGAGCAGGTTCTGGATGACCTGTCCCAGCCGGGCCGCGTCTCCCTGGACGGCGTGCAGATCTTCGACCTCCACCTGGATGCGGATCGACTTGTTGCGCGCCACCTCGTGCTGCTGGCCGACCGCGGCGCGAACGAGGTCGCCGAGGTGGACGGCCTGCGGAGCGAGCGCCAGG
>VGFD01000816.1 GCA_016868975.1 Armatimonadota bacterium
CCCCGTCGTAAGCCGGTCATCACCCACCGGCATCCCGCGCACCTGTGCATGCCTGGCTTCTGCGAGCTTCGCCGCTGCCTCGCGCCGCGTCTTGCCGTAGAAACTCTTACGCAGCCTCCGACCGCCTGACTGCCCCACCGTGAGGCTCGCCGACCACCGCCCGTCGTGCCGCTTGAAAATGCTGCCTTCCCCGTTACCCCGCTTGGCCACCGCTCGCCTCCTTCCCCTGCCCCCGCTTCGGCACCCGATAACGGGACTTGTTCCGGTTCCAC
This sequence comes from Armatimonadota bacterium, assembly GCA_016868975.1. Classification (GTDB taxonomy): domain Bacteria; phylum Vulcanimicrobiota; class Xenobia; order RGZZ01; family RGZZ01; genus VGFD01. The sequence continues at coordinate 273 of VGFD01000816.1, forward strand.
CACGCGCGCTTGGCCGCGCGCCCGGCTGCTGAATGACGTTCGCAGTAGTGCGCCCGACCCGCTTGGGGTTTGCGCGCGGGCGCGATAAGGCGCCCGCAGTCAGGCACGTCACAGCGATACACGCCCGTCCTTCCGGCGATCACGGAGAAGAGCTGGAGGGCGAGCCGCCCAACGAGCCCGTCCGACTCTAAGGACAGGTCGAGCGCTCCCGTAGGGCCGACCCGTGCAAGAGTTTCGACGTTTCCATAGCGCAGCCAAATGCGAAGGCACGCCGCCAGCGCCTGCAGGGGCTCTCCCTGTGCAATCCTCCACCGTAGTTCGTCTAGGTACCCCGCTGCGGCGTCAAGCCAGGGTTCGTCGAGCAGGTCGAACCGTTCGCCACAGGTCGCTTGCAGATTCTCCGGCTCCAGAGCAGACTGGACGGCTTGCCAGCGGGCCGCGGGTGGCTGAAGGCCGTCCGCTAGGTCAGCCGCGATTTCCAAAAGCTCCTTGGCCAGCCGGGCGTAGCGGTGCCACGCCCCGATGGGTTCCCACTGCGTCCGTCCGCTAGGGGCAATGTCTTCGCAAGGTCGGCAGCTCGGGTAGTGCCAGGCGGGCCGTCCGTGACGGCAAATCTCAAGCAGGCCCCAGCGTCGCGCGAAGGCCAGGATTTCCTCAGGCGGCGCCTCGGCGAGGCCAACGAATCGCGCGAGCAAATCGCGGGGCGCGGGCTTTGGGGTGAACTCGACCCTTGGGTCCCAAATGGTCATGTCCCCTCTGCGCCCCATCGCGCGCCAGTGCACCTCAAGGCGTAGCGCGCCCCCACGTCCGACCCCCAACGTCAGTCCGTGCGTCACGGGGAGGCCCTGGCGTTCCACTTGTCCGGTCTCGACGCGGACCTCGAAGCGGTGAAGGTCCATCCCAACCAAATCGAGGTGGATATCAGGGCGGTGGCTGCGTTTCGGCGCGGGCATGGCGGACCTTGTGGGGTCCTTTAGATGTGGGTCACGATTTGAATTCTATCAATTCCGTCCGGCGTGCACCACCCTGTCTCCGTGGGTAGCGCCCGAATCCAAGCGGGCGGACCGCCGAGCCAGCGTGGCCCGGCGGACGGAACAACATGAACCCCGATGGGCAACAGGTGCCTCTCCTACTGAAGCTGAGCGAGGCTGCCCGGCTTTTGAGTCTTGGTCGGACCACGGTCTACGCGATGGTCGCGAGCGGCGAACTGCCGGTAGTCCACATCGGCCGCGCCGTGCGCATCCCCGCCGCCGCGCTGGCCGTATGGGTCGAAGCCCAATCCCAGCGCGAAGGCGCGCTGCCTGGTGTCGGCGTCCGGCCCGAACGCACGTGACGCCGCCTCTATGGCTCGCCGCGGTACAACCGTCCGGTCCGACCAGCGCTACACCCGCGTGTGCCCGTGTCCCATATGCGGCGGCCACTCCCGCCTTCAAAAGGGCAGGGGTGAGCGCTGCTATGGGTTCCTATCGGCGGACGGCAAGTGGGCGCATTGCACGCGGGAGGAGTACGCGTTCAGCCTGGCCCTCACACCCGGATCGAACGCCTACGCGCATCGGCTCAATGGCAAGTGCCCGTGCGGGCAAATCCACGGGAATCCGCCAGTGAGGCCGCTGCGGGGACGGGACACGCCGCCCAAGCGGGAAGTCCATCGCCAGTCGTACCCAGCCATCGCGGCGGACGGTTCGACCGTCGCCACGCACGTTCGCATCGACTGCGAGGATGGTGGGAAGGAATTCTGGTGGGAGCGCGATGGCCGCAAGGACCTCGGCGGCCTGCGCGTGGTCGATCTGCCGCTCTACAACCTGCCCGCCCTACGCAAGGCCGACGCGCAGGCGCGTGTGGTCGTGA
>VGFD01000817.1 GCA_016868975.1 Armatimonadota bacterium
CGGGACGGAGCGAATGCTCTCCCCGCCCCCTTCCCGAGGAGGGAAGTCCGGGGAATCCTGATTGATCACCAGGAGTACTCGGTGGAATTGCCTGCGCTCCAGCTTGTGTTCACGAAAAGCGAGCCATCCCTGCGGGAAGGCGCGTTTTCGTTGTTCTACGGCCTTTATTACGCGCGTAACGGAGGATAGACCCGATGAAGAAGAAGACCGTGGCCAAAGGCGCCGGGAAGAAGACCTGCTTGAAGACGGCGGCGCCGGGCAAGTGGTAGACGGCGTGCGGGGAAGCCTGGTGACGTTCAAGCACTGGCTTCACCGCGCGCTGTTCCTGCTCGAGGTGGAGCAGGTGGAGGGCGTCTCCCACTACGCGGCAACGCAGCTTGCGCGGCAGCGCCCCTACCTGCTCTACCTGTTCTACGCCGCGGCGGACGAAGGACGGCTTCGCGACGCGGAACGACGGACCCATGGGAAGTGGCGGGCGGCGGACGCGTCCCGCACGCTCGGCCTGCTGGCCCGCATGGCCTGGCGAGGGCAGGCGGTCTACAGCGGGGGGCCGGACGTGCTCGGTTCCTGGCTGGGCGAGCGTTTCTTCTGGGAGGACGCGTGGTGTGCGGCGTGCGGCGACGCGGAGTGCCGCCGCGGGTCGACTCAGGCGGCGCGCTGCCAGGTCGTCTCGGAGGACATCGGGGCTCTCGACGACATCGAGATCCGCGACATTTTCCGCATGTACCGCCGCGGCAACGAGTCGCTCCATTCCTGTTTTCTGCGCATCGCCGAGATGAGCGGCCTGGGGGCGGTCGTCGACACCGCCCGCCCGAGATGGCCGGACGCCTACCGGCCAGATCCGCGGAGCCTCACGGAGGTAAATTCTTGAAGGTCATGCTGGTCAATCCCCGCGCGCTCAACGAGGCGGCGGTGGGGGTCGGAATTCCCATCGGCCTGTCCACGCTGGCCGCCATTACCGAGACGGCCGGCCACGAAGTGCGCTTTATCGACGCCCCCATCCTCGACCAGCCCACGCCCAAAGTTGTCGAGGACGCCATGGAGTGGAAGCCCGACCTGGTCGGCATGACCGCGATGACAGCCGTCTACCCGGCCGCCTGCGAAGTCGCCAACGCCCTGCGCGACGCCGGATACGGCGGAAAAGTGGTGCTGGGCGGCCCGCACGTGACCTTCACCGCCGAGCAGACGCTGCGCGAGGAGCCGGCCTTCGACTTCGTGGTGCGCGGGGAGGCCGACGCCAGCTTCGTGGAGCTACTGGAGGCTCTGCAGTCGGGCGGGTCGCCCCGGGACATCGCCGGCGTGTCAATGCGCGAGGACGGGCGCATCGTGCACGCGCCGCCGCGGGTGGCGCCCAAAGACATCGGGCCGATTCCGCCGCCGGCCTATCACCTGCTCCCCATGGACGCCTACCGAGAGCGCCAGGCCGGCGCGTTCGGCGAGACGTTCTCACCGGTGCGCCTGCTGGCCAGCCGGGGATGTCCCTGGAGCTGCGAGTTCTGCTCGGTGCCCGCGGTCTCCGGCAAGGCCTACCGCCAGCGGCGCGCGGACGTCATCGTGGACGAGGTGGCCCGCCTCCATCGCGAGTACGGGATCACCTCGTTTAAGTTCGCGGACGATTCCCTGGGCGTGGTGGCGCGCCATGTGCTCGACATCTGCGCCGGCATCAAGGGACTCGACATGCCCTTGAAGTGGGAGTGCGAGACCCGCCTGGATCTGCTCAAGCCCAACATCCTGGAGGCGCTGGCGGGCGCCGGCTGCCGCGGCATCTGGGTGGGCATCGAGTCCGGCAATGCGGCCACCCTGAAGCGGGTCAGCAAGGGGCTCAAGCTGGAGGAAATTGCCCCCCAGGTGCGCCTCATCCAGAAATACGGCCTGCGCGTGTCCGGTTTTTTTATTACCGGGCTTCCTTTCGAGAACGAGGCGGGCCACCAGGAAAACGTGCGCTTTGCGTGCGAGCTGGGCCTCGACATGGCGGTTTTCTCCGTGCTCACTCCGTTCCCGGGAACCGAGTACTGGAACCATCCGGAGAAGCACGGGCTGAATATCCGCACGCGCAATTTCAGCCATTACACCGAATCGGAGGCGGTCATCGACACCTCCGAGCTGACCGCCGAG
>VGFD01000818.1 GCA_016868975.1 Armatimonadota bacterium
GGCGGAAGTCTTCTTCGCGCCGGCCTGGATGTGCGTCGTGCTGCTCGCCGTGGCGGCCGTTCCCCGGCGCTGGTCGACGCCCGCCGCGGGCGTCCTGGCGCTGGCCGCGGCTGCCTCGCTGGCGGTGACCCTTCCCCAGGTGACCATGCGGGGCAACACGGTGGCCCGCGTGTTTGCCGAGGACGTCCTCGCCACGGTCGGGCAAAACGCGCTGCTGGTGACCAGCGCGGACTACGAGACGTTTCCCGTGCGCTACCTGCAGATCGTGGAGGGCGCGCGGCCCGACGTGCTGCTCCTCGACGAGCAGCGCGACGTGGAGAAGGGCCTCGCGGCGCTCGGCATGCAGGGCCTGGGCGCCGACGATCCGCTGAGCACGCTGGCCACGCAGCAGGCGCGGCCGGTGTACTTCACCCGTCGGCTTGCGGTGAACGGCGCCACGCTGCGGCCGGTGGGCGTGCTGCTGCGCGCCTGGCGTGGGGATCGCGGCGCGGCCGAGGCGCGGCGGCTCGACGCCGAGGCCTGGGGCCGCTACCGCCCGCTTCCGCAGGGACCGTGGCTCACCGCGGATTGGTCCACCGCCTCCATCGCGGCGCGCTACGAGGAAGGCCGCGCGCGCTCGGCGCTGGCCCGCGGTGACCTCCTCGCCGCGCGGGCCTGCGTGGCGCGGGCGGCGGCCTTCCTGGCGAGCGACGCCACGCACCAGAACAGCCTGGGCGCCCTGCTGGCCGGCGGCGGGGATTTCGCCGGCGCGCAGCCCTACTACCAGCGCGCCATCGCGCTCCGCCCGAAGTATCCCGAGGCGCACTACAACGCGATCACGGCATACATCAACGGGGGGGATGTCCCCTCGGCGCAGGCCGCCTACGCGCGCAGCCAGCAGGCGGGCGTGTCGCTGGGCGAAGCGGGCCAGCGGCTGGAGGCGTTCTTCATGCAGGCGGGGGGGCGCTGAGTCGAGCAGGAACTGCTCTGGAAGCCCGGCCGGCGAGGCCACGGCGCGAAGCTTCACGAGGTTCGCGCGCTGCTGGGCCACGCCCGGGGCGCATCCTGCGACACGCGCTGGCCACGCACCTGATCCACGCGGGCGCGGATTTGCGCAAGGTGCAGCACCGAGCGGTATACGCACCTGCAGCCGCGGGACACGTTCACCGCGTTCCGGGACAACCATCCGAGGGCGCAGCGCGAGACAACCGAAGACGAGAAGTGAAGCGGGGCGGGCCACACAACGGCCCGCCCCTTTCCTCTTGATCGGACCGCCTCTTCCGCCACGCGAGTTGTTACGGTATATTAGAGCAAAGGAGTGAGCCAGTGAAAGATGTCACAGTGTCCGTCCCGGATGGATTCGTGGAGCAGGAAGGCGGCCTTGAAGGCGCCGCGCGAGAGCTCACGATCGCCTCGGTATTGCGGATGGTCCGCAAGGGAACCATGTCGGCCGGAGCGGGCGCAGAGACTCTCAAAATGCCGATCTACGATTTTGTCGGGCTGATGGCTGATAACGGCATGAACTGGTATGACCAGAGCGAAGAGGAACTCGACGCCGAGCTGAAGACGCTGCGCGAATTCTGACGTGTCCACCGAGACCGTTCTGGTGGACGCCACCACATTGATTGGTCTGGCTGCGGTCGGCCAATTCGATCTTCTGCGGACGCGCTTCGGCGTGGTGCACATCGTGGAGCAGGTTTGGAACGAAGTCGCCGAGTCGCCACCGGACCTTCCAGGAGTGGCCGAGCTGAAACAGGCCGTTGCTGATGGTTGGTGTCGCCGCATCAGGCTCCCCCAAGCAAATGTGGTGAGCATGGCCCTCGGCCCCGCGCGCGGCACGGAAGCCAGGCGCCAGGCCGCTTATCGAGATCGTCACAGAGTCAAGCACGGGTCCGGCTTCGCCATTGTCCAGGCAAGCGGTCATTCGAGCTAATTTCCGGGTGGTCGTCGAATGTTGCGGGGCGCAACCCGCGCCAGTTGACAGTTGCATGGGAGTTGCGCCAGTCGCGGCGGCGGGCACGCTACTTGCGCCCGCTGTGGGTCGCCGAAGCGCATCGCCGTCACGTGGAAAATATTTTCGTTGAGCCCACGCCAACCACCCGACCGAAGCGCGGTTGAAACAGCGGCCGATATCG
>VGFD01000819.1 GCA_016868975.1 Armatimonadota bacterium
GATCAACCCGAGATTTCCCTCCTGGATCAAATCCAGGAACAGCATGCCGCGGCTGATGTATTTTTTCGCGATGGACACCACGAGGCGAAGGTTGGCTTCAATGAGCTTCTTTTTCGCGATGTCGCCGTTCCACAGCTTGACCTCGAGATCGCGGAACTGCTCGAGGGCCTCGCGCGCCTGATCGCCCTTCTCGGCAGCCGCGGTAAGCCGCGTCTTTTCGTCCCTGGGCGGCTTTTCCTTGAGCCTCGCGCGCGCCTCATCGCCCTGGGTCACCTGCTCGGAGCACTGGGTCTTCAGCCGGTTGCGGCCGTAGTACCACATCTCCTCAAACTTCTTGTTTTTCTCGAGCTGCTCGCGCACCGCGTCGCGCCGGTCCGGATCGGCAAGCACCTTCTCCAGGTCGGTGGAAATCTCGCGCGCCTCGTGTCCCTCGGTGACCTGCAGCCGCAATTGCCGCTGGCTGCGCCCGTCGGCCGGCTGGTCGTGGAGCAGCAGCGTATTCTGCGCGTCCGCGCCGTTCTCCATGCGGGTTTGCAGCAGCGCGCGGATCTCGTCCCAGATCTGCGGCATGTAGACGAGCTCCTTGAGCGCCGCCTCGCCGTCCTCGATCTTCTGGGCGAGCTCGATCTCTTCTTCGGTGGTGAGCAGGTCGACCCGTCCGATCTCCTTGAGGTACATGCGGACCGGATCGTCGAGCGCAATGCCTTCGGACCAGGAAGCTGCTTCCTGGTCCTGCTCTTCTTTCTCTTCCTCCGAGTCCGCAATCTGGTCGACGAGGTCGATGCCGGCCGCGACGATCTTCTCGAGCATCTCCTCGAACTGCTCGGGGCTGAGATCTTCTTTTTGATAGAGGGCGTCGCTGATCTCCTCGTGGGTGAGGTAGCCCTTCCGCTTCCCCTCCGCGATCAGCCGCTGGATTTCTGCCGCGAGCGCGTCTGAGCCCTCGGGCGGCTGATCCCTCTCCTTCCTCATGATGACCCCTTCAAGCGTTGTTGGTGCTCCTGAAATTGTACAAAGTCTGGATCATCGTGCCGACGGGTGTTCTGGTCGGCCAGCGCTCTACGCACGGCGCCTCCCAGCGACTTGAGCGCCGCTCTGGCGCGGCGATCTTGAAAATTCTTGATCAAGCCGGCAAAGAGCTGTGGCGTGAGTGGCTCCAGGTGTTCGTCCATGAGTAATTCCGATAGTCTTTTATGTACTCCTTCTTGCTCCAGGAGGGGCACGAAGTCCGCCGCCGTCAGATTGGCGCGGGGTTGCGGCATCTCATACAGGCAGGATAGGATGGCGCGCAGCGTCGGGTCCTGCATCTCCTCCACGCTGACCGCGGCGCGCGCCTCCGGCAGGGCGTCCGGCTGCGCGAGCAGGTAGCGGACCAGCTCGCGCTCGGCCTTGAGCACCGCCGGAGTCATGGCGGCTCCCAGGTGTTGCGGCGTGGGCGGCGGCTCAACCGGCGTCCTCGGATAGGAACGATCCCCGTACCCCCGGCCTCCGTTGCGCTTCCACTGCTGCGGCGGGGCAGACTGAGGGACGGGAGCCCCCGGCGGGCGGTGGTTGCGGGCCAGCATGCGGACTGTTTCCTCGCGTGCCCGGAGGCGCTCGGCGAGCATGCGGACGTACTCGTCCCAGCGCACGACGTCGCGGATCTTGCCCAGCGTGGGCAGCATCTCTTTGAGAAACGCCGTCTTGCCCTCCGGCGTGTCCACGTCGTGCTTGCGCACCAGGCGCTCCATGCGGTACTCGACGATGCCCGACGCCTTTTCCAGCCGCGCGCGGAATGCGTCCGGACCCTCGCGCCCCACCAGCGAGTCGGGATCGTCCCCCGGGGGAAGCTCGAGCACGCGGACCGGCAGACTGGCCGCCTCGAAGATCTCGATGCCCTTCTCGGTTGCCGACTGGCCGGCGTTGTCCGCGTCGTACGCCAGCACGCATCCCGAGCCGTAACGGCGCAGCAGCGCGACCTGCTCGGCGGTCAGCGCGGTGCCCAGCGCGGCCACCGCTTGCGGGAAGCCGGCCTGGTGGAGCGCGACCACGTCCATGTAGCCTTCCACCAGCACGGCGTCCTCGGTGCGCAGCACGCGGCGCGCCTGGTAGAGCGCGTAAAGGTTGTGGCGC
>VGFD01000820.1 GCA_016868975.1 Armatimonadota bacterium
CGAGGATATCGGCAAAGCGGTAAATGGTTCTTTCGGGCTCGCCAACATAGTCAGGCGCGAAATCCATCATGTTCTCGAAGAGAGCCGAGATGAGCGCCACCATAGGCTGCTTGACGCTGCCATCGTAGACGTGCTTGCGCGCCTGAAACCATTCCCGGCGGTTATTCCTTTTGAGACCGCGCAAAAAGGAGATGGCCTGCGGCGGAAATCCGGGGAAATTCATGTACCCGCCCCTTCAAGCGTGAACTGAGGTGAACGCGGCCTCCTGGACTTCGCCGGGCTGGTCTTGGCCGCGAACTTGACACCTTGATACACCATCTTGATACACCATCTTCGCCTGCCATTTCGCCATCGCGAGCAGCACTACATCGGCTTTCGGCGTCATTCTCTCTTGGCCGGGATTGCCGCTCCTCACGCCAGCCGCGGTTGCGCTTTCGGCGACTTCGACAACGACGGCGACCTGGACATCCTGATCGTCAACCTGAACGAGCCGCCGTCGCTGCTGCGCAACGATTTGTCGGGCGCCGGCAACTGGCTCAAGGTGAAGCTGGTGGGGGTCAAGTCGAACCGCAGCGCGATCGGCGCGCGCGTGGTGGCGCGCTACGGCGCGAGCCAGCAGACGCAGGAGGTGCTGAGCCAGTCCAGCTATTACTCCGTCAACGACCTGCGGCTGCACTTCGGCCTGGGCGCGGAGAAGATAGCCGATCTCGAGATCCGCTGGCCGAACGGGGCCCGGGAGAGCCTGCCCAAGGTGGCCGCCAACCAGTTGGTGACCATCCGGGAAGGCGCCGGGATCGTCAAGCAGGAAAAATTCTCAGCCCGAAGCTGAAGCATCGGTCGCGGCCGAGGCTCGCGGGGCGCGCAGCGACGCGAGCGACGACTTGATTTCGCTGATCCGGGCCATGAATTCGGTGCAGGCGTTCTGGATCATGATGGAGCCGCGGCTGAGGCGGTTCTGGAACTCGTCCTCGATAGCGCGCAGGGAATCGGCGATCTGCCTGAGGTGGCTCTCCAGAACCTCCTGATCGACCGAGACCGCATACTCCAGTTGAAACTTGTAGAGCGCCAGGATCACCGGCAGCGCCATCGAGTAGGAGACCACCAGCACGTGCGACTTGATGGCCTGGAAATGCGCTTTCCGGCATACGCTGTAGACGGAGTCCGGTATGGCCGCGATGGCCAGGTGGATGGTCTGCGCCGGATCGATGTACTTGGCGACCTCCTGCGCCTTCGAGGCCACCGCGGCTTCGATCTGCGCCGTCAGGCCGGCGCGCTCGGCCGGGTCCGCAGTCTCGCCGAGCTTCCGCAACATCTCGCTGGCCGGCCACTTGGAATCGATCGGGACCCGCTTCTTGTTCGGCAGCAGCAGAGCGAACTCCACCACCTTGCCGCCGACGCGAAAGTCGCGTTCGATCCAGTTGGGAGGAAACGAAGCGAATGCCTCGGCCAGCAGGTTTTCCCCGGCCGCCCCCAGATCCCGGCTGCCGATGAGCTTGTGGGTAATGGCCTGGATGCTTTAGTGGATCTCGGATCCCTGCTGCTGCAGGCTGTCGAGATTGGTCTGGATTGCGCCCAGCTTGTGGGAGGCGGTCGAGAGGGTCTCGACCTGCGACTTGATGGCCCCCAGGTCCTGGACGGCCGCGCTCAGGCCCTCCACCTGGGATTTGATGCCGCCGAGCTGGGCCGCGGTCGCCGAGAGCGTCTCCACCTGGGAACGGATGGCGCCCAGATCCGCCACCGATGCCGCGACCGTCTGCACCTGCGAGCGAATGCCGCCGAGATCTCCGGTCGCGCCGCTGAGGCTCTGAAGCTGGGCTTTCAAAAAGGCGAGATCTTCGCCGGTCTTCCTGGATCGCCAAAGAAGAAAGACGAGGATGGCGATTACCGCCAGCAGCAGCGCTGCCAGAGGCTCGATCGTCACTCAGCCGCCCATCCTGTGCATGATTTCCCGCGGGCGCGCCTTCGAACGAGCCGGGCGATCAAACCAGCAGCTCGTCTCGCGTGACATCAACAGTTTGATGAACATGGACAATATCGAGATCCCGTCACCCGTGAAGGGTGGGGCGTATGGGCCACGAAAGTGGTTGTTCTTTGTTGGGGAATCAGTCATG
>VGFD01000821.1 GCA_016868975.1 Armatimonadota bacterium
TTTCGACCTCTTGCCACGCAACACGCACCCCGCGACTCTTCCGGGTCGCGACAGCGTCGACAGCGTCGTCGACAGCGTAATTCAATCACTTATCCGTTCGTGGCCACCGCGGTGCTGCGGCTGGGCGCGAAAGCGCTGCGCAACCAGGTCCTGTGGTCGATCGCGGCGCTCGCCTTTGTCGCCATCCACTTTCTGAATGTGCCGTTTCCCGCCATTATCGCGGCGGCCGCGCTGGGCGGGTGGGCCGCCGGGCGCGTCTGGCCGGACAAGTTGCGATTGGAAGCCCACGGCGGAGAGGAAGCCGCGGCGCCCGCCGATCGCGGCTCCGGAATCCGGCCGTCCCTGCGTCGAGCGTCGCGGATCGTCGCGCTGCACCTCGCCCTCTGGTGGGGGCCCGTCGTGGTCGCCGGCATGCTGCTCGGATGGCATCACACGCTCGTGCGGGAGGGCGTGTTCTTCATCAAGGCCGCGCTCGTGACGTTCGGGGGCGCTTATGCCGTCCTTCCCTACATCGCGCAGCAGGCCGTGGAATCTCAAGGGTGGCTCAGCCAGGCGCAAATCATGGACGGGCTCGGGCTCGCCGAAACCACGCCCGGCCCGCTGATCATGGTCGTGCAGTTTGTCGGGTTCATGGGCGGATGGAACCATCCCCAGGGGCTCGCGCCGCTCACCGCCGCCACGCTCGGCGCGCTGATCACCACATGGGTGACGTTCGTGCCGTGCTTCTTGTGGATATTCCTGGGAGCGCCGCACGTCGAGGCCCTCCGCGGGCATGCGGCCCTGAGCGCCGCCCTGTCGGGCGTGACCGCGGCGGTGGTGGGCGTGGTGCTCAACCTGGCCGTGTGGTTCGGAATCCACGCGCTCTTTCCGGGGGGCGGACTGGACTGGTTCGTGCTGGCGGTGAGCGTGATTTCACTGATCGGAATGCGCCGCTGGAAGTGGGACATCATCCCCGTGGTGCTGGGATGCGCGCTCCTGGGACTGCTTTACCGATTCGCGATGGGATTCTGACTAAGCAGTCTTTACGTACGCCTCGCATGCGTCCGCGCAGTCGTTGCAAGAATCCATGCAGGCCTTGCAGACCTCGTGCTCCGACGCGTGCTTCTTGCAGGCGGCGGCGCAGGTCCGGCAGAACTGCGCGCAGGCCGTCGCCAGTGCCTTGATGTCGGCGGCGGGCGCGGAGCCGAAGGAGGCGACCGAGGCCAGGGAGCGGCAAACCGCGGCCATGTTGTGCGCGCTCTTGTTGCAGTCGGCCATCTCCGCGTGGCCCTCGCCCAGCAACACCATGCAGTGCGCGATGCAGATCTCGCCGGTCTGCGCGCAATGATTCGCGGTCTCCACCATCCGCGTCAGCGCGCTGGAGGCCTGGTGGTGCTCGTGGGCGTGATCGGCCATCGCTTTCCCCGTGGAAAGGGCCGCAACGGTAACGCCAGCGGCTATGAAAAAGGTGCGTCGATCCACTTTCTCACCTCGGTTCGGTAACATTCCAGCAGAAGGAGCGGTCGCGCTCCTGGCTTCTCTTACCCGTCAGGGCTTCCTCCAGGGCGCTCCCTCGTCCTGTATTCAGTTCCGACACCAAGAGGGCGGCCCGCGCGTCGCGACGAAAGGAAGCGCTTCATGTTTGGAAGCTGCAATCAACGGGGGAGGGACGGCAGGCACCTCTCCCACGGAGAGGCACGACATGAGCGCTTATAACTTGCAACAAATCGAGGAGTTCTGGTCTACCCAGGCGGCTGTGCACGGGCAATCGGCATCGGCCTCATGGTCGGATCACAGCGTCATCGAGATGGAAATCCGGGAACTGGCCGCCCGCTTGAGCGACGGCCAACAGGTCCTCGACATCGGCTGCGCCAACGGTTACTCCAGCGTTGCTCTGGCATCCCAGCGCAACATCCGCGTGCGGGGGCTCGACTACATCCCGGAGATGATCGCGCAGGCGCGGGAACGACTTGCGGCCCACCGCGACGCGCTGCGCGGGGAGGTAGCGTTCGACGTCGGGGACATCCTTGCCCTGAATGAGCCGCCCGCCAGCTATGACGCGGTGGTCTGCGTCCGCGTGATCATCAACCTGGCAGACTGGGAGCGCCAGCAGCAAGGCCTGCGAAACTGCG
>VGFD01000822.1 GCA_016868975.1 Armatimonadota bacterium
GGGGCTGCTCGGTCAGCCTGACGAGCTGCCCGTGATACCGCATGATGGGCGGCGCGTTGGAGGCGAGGTGCAGATCCGATCCGCCTCGCTCCACAACGTCTCGCAGGTAGTCGGTGAGGGTGCGCAAGGGTCGCCTCCGGCCTGAATTTGGGGCCGGCCGGATTCGTTCGCCGCCCGAGCGCTTCCTCCATGAGGAATGCCTGGTGGGTCTGGTTACCATTTGGAGCCCCGGGCCGCGGGCCAGGTTTGATCGCGGCGCGCTGCAAGCCAGGGTCAGTGGATGTCCCCGAGGCGAAGTTAGAAGGTGTCGCCCGCCACTCAGCGAGAGTACTGCCGTTGAATGGGCGGCTCGTTGGGCGTCCTGGGCTGGTCGTCGGCGCGGGTGCGCGCGAACAGCTCGAGGTGGAGCAGGTCGTCGCTGGCCAGCAAGCTGGACCCGCTCAAGCCCACGCCGTTCAGCTCGACAAGAGTGCCGGCGCCGGGCGTCGCCTGGCGGGTGACGTCCGCGCGTCCGGCCCGCTGGAGAAACTCGCGCGCCATGGTCAGGTTGGCTTTCTGCGCGCCGCCGTCGCCCACCGCTTCGAGCACGTACGACGCCAGGAGCGGCTGCCAGAGGTTGCGGAAGACGCGCCCGTCCCCGAAGTAGTCGACCGCCATCAAGCGGCCGTTCACAAACACCACCGCGCCGCGCATGTCGGGGACGCGCTCGGGAAGCGTGCTGAACGCGTCCACGTACACTTTGGCGTCCTGCGCGACTTTCGGCTCGTGGTAAATCTTGTTGAGGTCGCTGGTCGAGTTGGGCGCTTTCACTTTCTCCTGCGATTCCGACACGGCGCCCCACACGGAGGTCTGGCTCTTGGTGGCGCGCGCGGCGGCACGCACTTCGGGATTTGACACGTTGTCGGTGCGCGCGAAGGTTCCGCTCCGAGCCCCGCCGCCCGACTCATCGCGCCAGCGGCCGTGCTCGACGCAGAAGGCTTCCACCGACACCCTGCCGCTGTGCGGTGGGAGCAGCAGGTCGCTTTGCAGCACGCGATTCTGCTTGGCGCCCACCAGGATCTGGCCGGCCAGGATGAACACGTACGCGTCGGACTTGTTCTCGACCGACAGCTCGTTCACGCGGCCGTCGCCGATCTCGCGCACCACCACCGAGCCGCTCTTCAGCGCCTCGCTGAGCGTGCGCAGCCCAAGCGCGGACTCCGAGCGCGCGATGATGGGAATGATGGTCATCCCGCGCTGGCTCACCGGAGATCCGAGCCGCACCGAGGAAAGCGTTTTGCGGATCGACTGCGCGGGTGTGGCTTCTTCCGCAAGGCCGGCGCGAAGTGAGAGGGTTACGGCGACAAGTACGGCCGCCGCGAAAATGGTCTTGCCAGACATGACGTCCTCCAGAAAAAGGGGTCCGGAGGTGCGTGTCGCCGGACGTGCCGACTGTATTCCGTCGGGCAACGATTGTCGGCTGATGAACTCCTATCTATCTATTGATCAGCGATCAGCGCGGGAGGATTGATCAGCGCGGGAGGATCCACGCTCGCCACACCAGGTGGTGCCGGCCTCCAGGGCTGCCCGCCAGGACGACGTCGTGGGGATGTCCTCCAACCACCGCGAGGTGCGCGCGTCACGCGCGGGGATGCTGCTGATCGGGTACGCAGGCTCCACGGATTCTTCGACAACTGGCTGCGCGACGGACGCTTCGTCGACCACCTGCTCCACCGCAAGCGGTTGATCGGCAATCTCCGCCACTACCTCCTCAACCGGTGTTTCCTCCACGACCACCCCGCTCGCGGCGCAAACCGGCCGACACGCTGGAAGCCGATCCCAGCGCTTCGACAGGCGACGTCGGATGCGTCCGCGTGATGGTCCACGGCGGGGAAAAATCGGCAGCGGCGACGCGCCCGGCTGTAGATAGTTTGACAGGCACACTTCTTGGCGCGGGAGGACGACAATCGGTTGCGGCGGCGGCTCTTCCGGCTTGATTTCCAGCGGCGGAGCTTCCGATTGCGGCGACTCTTCCGCAACGATCTCTTCCGAGACGACCTCTTCCGCGACGATCTCTTCCGCGACGATCTCTTCCGCGACGATCTCTTCCGCAACGATCTCTTCCGCAA
>VGFD01000823.1 GCA_016868975.1 Armatimonadota bacterium
CCATCTGGCCATGAGCATGCATCGAAAATTCGTTTGGCTTCTTGTCAGCATCGCTGGGGCGATCATCCCCTTGGCCGCCTGGCCAGAACCTCGCCTACCCGCCACGCCCGCCACGACTCCAGCGGCAGCGCCCGCCAAGCCATCTCCCGCGTCCACCGCCAAGCCGGGGGCTCCGGCCAAGGCGGCCACGACGCCCCCTGCCAAACCAGCTTCGTCGACCAACGCCTCGACTAAGCCCGCCACAGCGTCGATACCTGGGCAGCCCGCAAAGGCCCCTCCTGCTCCCTCTGCCGCGACGACGCCAGCTTCCCCCTCCAGGACGGCGCCGTCGTCCGCGCCTGTAACCGCGTCAGCGCCGGGCGCTCCGGTGTCCAACAACGCGGCTGTGACACCTCCACCAAAACCCACCACAGCCAGAAAACCCCGCCGGCCCACGGCCGCTGCGGCACCCCCCCCGCGTCCGCTAGACACGACGCCGGCCATTCCGGTCGAGGAAATCATCGAGCAGGAGCTGGTCCCGGTGCCTCCGCCCACGCCCACTCCGGCCGCCGAAGTGGTGATCAAGACCTCGCACTAGGCCAGTGCGCTGCCGTCCGGCAGGATGGGGGCTTGCGACCGGGTCAACTCAAGAATCCCGCCTTGCGGGGGAGCCAGAGCGCCAGTTCGGGGAACATTATGACAAGCAGCAAGCCGATAAGCTGCAGGATCACAAACGGAATGATGCCCCGGTAGATGTGCTTCATGGTGATCGAGGGGGGTACCGTCCCCTTCATGTAGAACAGCGTGAAGCCAAACGGTGGTGTCAGGAACGATGTCTGCAAGTTCACCGACAGCATCAAGATCAACCAGGTGATGAACACGATCGGGCCGCCATCGCCCAGGTGTGGGCCGAAGTCCACACCCTTCAACACCGGCGCGAAAATCGGCAGCACGATGAGGCAAATCTCCAGCCAATCGAAGAAGAAGCCCAGCACGAAGGTGAGCACCATCATGAAGATGAGGATCTCCCAGCCCGTGTTCAGGCCCGCCTTCTCCAGCAACTCCATCACCAGTTCATCACCGCCGAGAGAGCGGAAGACAAAAGAGAACATGGTGGCGCCGAAGAAAATGAAGAACACCATGCCGTTGGTGAGCGCGGAGGACTCGATAGTCTCCTTGAGCGACTTCTTGTTGAGGCGCTTGTTCCCCCAGGCCAGAAGCAATGCGCCGAAGGAGCCGACACCGGCCGCTTCGGTGGGCGTTGCCCAGCCGCCGAATATGGAACCCAGCACCAGCACGATCAAGAAGGTCGGCGGCAGGAAGCTCTTGAAGATCATGGTCCAGAACTCGGCGGACGTCTTGGGACCCATATCCTTGGGGAGCGGGGGGGCGTATTGCGGCTTCAAGAAACTCAGGCCAGCGATGTAGGCGAGGTAGAGAAACGAAAGCAGCAGCCCCGGAATCACCGCCCCCGCGAACAGCGATCCCACCGACACGGATAGCAGGTCGCCCATGATCACCAGCATGATCGACGGCGGAATCAATATGCCCAGCGTCCCGGCGGAGGCGATGGTGCCGACCGCCAATTCTTTCTGATACCCCCGCTCCATCATGGCCGGCAAGGCAATCAGCGTGAGCATCACCACCGACGCCCCAACAATACCGGTGGTGGCGGCCATGATGGTGCCCATCAAGGTCACCGATATGGCCAATCCGCCCGGTACTCGCCGCAGGATGACCTGCAGACAATGCAACAGATCGTTGGCGACCCCGCTGCGCTCCAGCACTGTACCCATGAAGATGAACATCGGCACCGCGACCAGAATGGGATTGGACGCGGCCGAGCCCCAGATCCGCGGCAACAAATTGAAGAACTGCACCGGCATGAAGACATCGAGCAGCATGCCGATGGCGCCGAAGATGATGGCGACGCCGCCCAGCGCAAACGCCACGGGAAACCCCATGAACAGCAGCAGCGTCAGCACGAAAAAGAGAATCAGCGACAGATGGGTGGAGATCCATTCCATGGCGGCGTCCTCAGCTTGCGGCCTGCGGCTCGACCTTGGCGCCGCCATAGGAGGCGGCGGCGCGCAGTCGTTCCGGACCGTAGAGGAACACAATCAGAC
>VGFD01000824.1 GCA_016868975.1 Armatimonadota bacterium
CCGGCCTGGGGGGCTTCCCCGGCATGGGCGGCTTCCCCGGCATGGGCGGCTTCCCCGGCATGGGCGGCTTCCCCGGCATGGGCGGCTTCCCCGGCATGGGCGGCTTCCCCGGGGGCGGGGGGCACTGCCCGATGCACTGCTTCCCCAGCTTTCCGCGCATGCCGGGCGTGAACCCGCAGCCGCCCCGGGAGACCCCCCGGACCTACCCCGTCTATCCCCACGGCGGCGCCCCGCCCATTCAGAACAACGTCATGCCGAGCTTCGGCCGCACGGTGTCCCCGCTGGACAACTACCGCATCACGGACCGCTTCGGCGCGGACCGCGGGGACCACAAGCACGAGGGCATCGACCTCGCGGCCTTCCAGGGGACGCCCATCAAGGCCGCCGCGGACGGCACGGTCACCAAGATCGGGTGGGACCCGAAGGGCTACGGCAACTGGGTCGAGCTCACCCACCGCGACGGCAGCAGCAGCCGCTACGGGCACATGTCGAAGTTCGCCAACATCAGGCAGGGCCAGAACCTTGGCGCGGGCACCGTGATTGGCGCGGTGGGCAACACCGGCAACAGCAGCGGCCCGCACCTGCACTTCGAGTGGCGCGACCGCAACGGCCGCCAGGTCAATCCGGAAACCATCATGCCGTTCCGCAGCAACCTGACCATCGACGGGAAGCGGATATAGGGTGCCTGAACCGGGCACCCGCGCAGCAAGCACGGCTGGACCGAGCCGAGGTCGGCGGTCCGCACGAGCGAGCACCGCAGCCGTGCAGTGAGGAGCGCGGCCGCGGCGCGCCCGGGGCTTCAATTCATGAACAGACTTGCGCCGCGGACCACTTAGAGGATTAGACAGCATACCGCCGAATCTGGCGCCACCCGATCGCGGCTCCGCGTACCCTCACGCCAGGCCCCGTCGTGGACAGCACGATTCCCCGCCGCTGGGCCGGGAATCGTCTTTTAGCGGTCTGATCCAGGGGGAGTCGCCTTCAGCGCTCCCTGGACCCCCCACTTTGGTCGTTGACCTCTCAAGGCGGTGAATCCCAGATGGCGGAGCGCATGCTGGAGGAATTCCTCAGCGAGAGGGTTCGCCAGATCGGCTCGTCGGGCATCCGCAAGGCGTTTGACCTGGCGAAAAAAAGCAAGATCGATGATCTGATCAGCCTGGGCCTTGGCGAGCCCGACATGGACACCCCGGACTTCGTCAAAGAGGCCGCCCACCGCGCCATCGACGGCGGACACAACCGCTACACCGCCAACGCCGGCCTCATTGAGCTGCGCCAGGCCGTGGCCGACAAGATGCGCATCGAGAACCACGTCTCCTACGATCCCGAGACCGAAGTCATCATCACCGTCGGCGCGATCAACGCCATCCACCTCGCCATCCTCTCGTTGATCAACCCCGGTGACGAGGTGCTCCTCCCCGACCCGTTTTTCGTGGCGTTCGAGCCCTGCGTCATCATGGCCGGAGGAAAGGCCGTGCACGTCCCCCTGCGCGAGGAGAACGAGTTCCGGCTGGCGGTGTCTGACCTGGAAGCCAGTCTTTCGCCGCGCACCAAGATGGTGATCGTGAACACGCCGCACAACCCCACCGGCTCGGTGCTGACCCGCGGCGACCTGGAGGCCATTGCCGATTTCGCCCGCCGCCACGACCTCTTCGTGCTCTCCGACGAGGTGTACGAGAAACTGGTGTACGACGGCGCCGAGCACCACAGCATCGCGTCGCTGCCGGGGATGCGCGAGCGCACGGTCACCATCCACTCGTTCTCCAAGGTGTACTGCATGTGCGGATGGCGCATCGGGTACGCCGCCTCCACGCGGCACATCGTGGACCAGATGGTGAAGCTGCAACAGTTCAACTCGGTGCACGCGCCTTCATATTCGCAGCACGCGGCGCTGACGGCGCTGCGAGGCTCGCAGGATTTTCTGCGCGACATGGTGGCCGAGTTCGATCAGCGGCGCCGCTACACCGTGGAGCGCCTGCGCGCCATGGATGGCATCCATTGCGTGATGCCGATGGGCTGTTTCTACGCGTTTCCGAATATCCGCGAGATCGGCCTGTCCTCCGGCGATCTGGCCAGCCACCTGATCACCGAAGGAC
>VGFD01000825.1 GCA_016868975.1 Armatimonadota bacterium
TACCGGCTTGCGACGAGTTGTGACCAAAGGTCGGGCCGCCCAACGAACGTCTCGCCAGCCTGTCTCCAAACCGCTCGATTCCAGCGCCCGCCATCCTCCGGCCCGGCTCTACCCCAGCGGCGCGGCGGACTTCGCCAGTTGTTGGCGCTGCGCTGCGACGTCATCGAAGTGGGCCCTCCCAGGGCGGCGTCGAGCAGGAGGAGGTCGGGCGCGGCGCGCTCGGTGCGGGTCCTCGACACCCAGGTCGCGACCGACGTCGACCTGGTCCCGCTTTGTGGCCATCGCGTGACGAAAGTCAAAACGCGCCCGTCACAGAACCGGCTCATCCGCATCGAACACATTTAGAGGCCTTCTCTCGCGAAGAGGAGGACTCCCCGGACACTCCCGACAACCACCTGTGCGCCAGCGGCCATTCGGCCGGCTGGCGCTGAATTTTTCTCCCGCAACCGGCCACAGGGAGAATCCCCCCGCGCGTCTAACCCTAGAGCCGCACCCGCGCCTTCAGGCCATCATCCTTCAGGCCATTACCGCGCCTTCAGGCAATCACCGCGCCTTTAGGCAATCACCGCGCCTTTAGGCAATCACCGCGCCTTTAGGCAATCACCGCGCCTTTAGGCAATCAAAAGGAGTCAGACCGACATGTCCGATCGCAAATTCACCGTCGCGGTGGTGGGCGCCACCGGCGCAGTGGGCACGGAAATGATCCGCGTGCTCGAAAAGCGGAAATTCCCGGTGGGGACGCTGCGCGCCTTCGCGACCAGCAACTCGGCGGGCACGACGGTGCAGTTCAACGGCGTCCCGGTGACCGTCGAGGACGTGGCCACGACCGACTTCAAGGGCATCGACATCGCGCTTTTTGCCGGCGGCGAAATTGCCAGCGGCACGTACGCCCCCCGCGCGAGAGACGCGGGCGCCGTGGTCATCGACAACAGCAGCACGTTTCGCATGGATCCCGAGGTGCCGCTCGTGGTGCCGGAAGTGAACCCGCACGATCTGAAGAAGCACAAGGGGCTGATCGCAAATCCCAACTGCTCCACCATCCAGATGGTGGTGGCCCTCAAGCCGCTGCACGATAAGGTCGGCATCGATCGCGTCGTGGTGTCCACCTACCAGTCCGTGTCCGGCACCGGCAAAGCGGCCATGGACGAGCTGCTCGAGCAGGCGAAGGCCTACGTGAGCGACCAGAAGCCGTCGAACAAGGTCTATCCGCATCGCATTCTCTTCAACTGCCTGCCCCAGATCGGGCCCTTCCGCGACGACGGTTACAGCGAGGAAGAGAGCAAGATGATTCTCGAGCCGCGCAAGATCATGGGCGATCCGAATCTCAAGATCACCGCCACCACGGTGCGCGTGCCGGTGCTGGTGGGCCACTCCGAGGCGGTCAACGTCACCACCCGGGAAAAGCTCAGCGCGAAAGATGCGCGCGACCTCCTGCGACAGGCGCCCGGCGTGGAAGTCGTGGACGAGCCCGGCCAGTCGAAATATCCCATGCCGATTCACGCGGCCGGCGAGGACTCGGTGTTCGTTGGCCGCATCCGGGAGGACGTTTCCCAGGAGCGCGGCCTGGAGATGTGGATCGTGTCTGACAACCTGCGCAAGGGTGCGGCGCTCAACGCCGTGCAGATCGCTGAGAAGCTTGTGGAGATGCAGTTGGTGTGAGCCTTCCTGACAACGTGAAACTGTCCGAGGGGGCCGTGGTCGTCCAGAAATTTGGCGGGTCCTCGGTGGCGACCGAGGAGGGCCGCGATCACGTCGTGTCCCGCGTGCGCCACGCGATTGCGGAGGGACTGGCGCCGGTGCTGGTGATCTCGGCGATGGGCCGCCGCCCCCAGCCCTACGCCACGGATTCGCTCATCTCGCTCCTCGCATTCGCCAACGGCAAGCACGACCGCCGCGAGCTGGACATGCTGATGGCCTGCGGAGAGACCATCTCCGTGGTGGTGATGGCGCACCACCTGCGCCATCACACAATCGCCGCCGTGGCGCTGGCAGGAAACGACACCGGCGTGCGAACCGACGGTCGGTTTGGCGAGGCGCTCATCACCGCCGTCGATCCCAGTATCGTCTTGCAGCACGTGGCGGCCGGAAGCG
>VGFD01000826.1 GCA_016868975.1 Armatimonadota bacterium
CCTGACAGGCTTTCCGGAACTCTGTTCTTCGACGTTTTCGTCCGGCATGAACTCCTCCGCTGTCGCACTTTTCGCGTCTTCTTATTTTGAAGGGACGCCCGTGCAATCCTCCTGGGCAAGTTGCCTCGTCCAGAAGCACTCTGATATAATACACGCATGCTTTTGGACGATTCCACTCAGGAAGGCGCGGCCGGGTCGGCGCCCCCCTCGGCTCCTTCCGGCACACCCGGCGCCGGGGGCGCGCCGTCGCCCTCGCGACGCAAGGCGACCGTGATCGGGGTGGTGGTGCTGCTGATCGCGGGCCTGGGCCTGTGGGCCTACAGCTGGCAGCGGGGGATCCCGCTCCTCGGTGCGGGCACTGCTCCACCCCCGGACATTTTCTCGGTGCGTCCCGGCACGCCGCTGGCCACCGAGGCTTCCAAGGGTTTTGGATATTGTGCAAACCCCAACTACGAATACTGGTTCCGATTTCCCCTGGTCTGGACGGCTTCAATTCCCGGCCAGTATTCCGAACAGCGCGCGCGCATGCTGGTTTCCAAAGAACTTCCCAACGCCGCCATCCTGGTCATTCCCTTTGGCATGTACGGCCAGGATGAAAGTGAGGAAATCGCCAAGGCCGAGCTCACCTACATAGGACAGGCGCCGGCCGGCGGCGCGAAGACCAGCGCGACGGTGGACGGCAAGCCGGCCTTTCGCCGCGCGTATTCCATGCGGGTGATGACTACGAAAGGGCCGCAGCTGACCCGGGTCGAGGCGGTGTACGTCATCAACCGCCCGAAGTGCTACGCGCTGTTTTTGCGTTGCAGCGAAGAGCAGTACCGGACGGCGCTGGAGTCGTTCAACTCGGTGGTCGCGTCGTTCCACCTGGAGAAATTGCCGATTCAGAGCGACGCGTCGATACCGCCGGAGGAGTCGCCTTCGCGGGACGCGCCGGGGAAATCAACCGCGTCCCCGGACGCGTCGGGGAAATCGACCGCGTCCCCAGAAGCGCGGAAAGCCTCGCCGCTGACTCCGAAAACGCCCTGATGGGGCGTATCTTTCTGTGGCTCGCCGTCCTATTCTGCGTGGGCTTTCAGGGCTTGATCCTGTACGCCCGCACCCTTGGCGATCCGTGGGGAATTGACGGACGCCAGCACGCGGGCAGGGCGCGCGCCCGGCTGATGGTGTTGACCATGGTGGAGGAGGGCCTGACGCCTCCCGTGCTGGAGGTTGGCGCCGGCCAGACCATCAAGCTGAAGATCCAGAACAACGTGGGCCGCCAGATCGGTGTCAAGATTGAGGGGCCGGGCATCTCCCGCGCCGCGGACGCCATCCGGCCGGGAGAATTTTCCGAGATGGTGCTTACTCCGGCCGAGGGCCGCTATCGAATTTCCGTGACGAGCGGACAGGTCGGTGCGTCACAGCCGTCGACGCTGGTGGTGAAAAGGGAGCGCCCGCCACGTTCGTAGCCATGCGCGTCTCGGATGCCTGGATACAATCTACTCTTTTCTGGAGGAACCCGGCGGATTGTCTCGCTTCAGGATCCGCAAGCTCCCACTGTCGCCGGGCAGCAACTTGTAGGGCGCGCCGAACAACGTCGCGGCCAGTTTTTCTGGACTTTTCATGTCCGATGGCATCGCAATCACTTCCGGGTGATACTCCTCGATCGGACCGAACGCCGGAAATTCCAGGGGATTGCGCCCGCGCCAGGATGCCAGCGTGCGCATGAAGGCCGGCGCCACCGGGTCCTGGGTGGCCTCGCCGTACGCGCCGTCCACGTCCGGACGGACGAAGCGCACGCTGAGCAGGCGGGCCTTCCAGCCCGCAACCGCCTGCGCCACGTACCACATGCGGGTGTAGTCGTTCACCCTGCGGGCATCCGCGATCAGGCACGCGACCCGCGCGTCGCCCGCGGCGTCGATGAGCCGGGTGGCGTCCGGCTCGACGTCTGAGTGCTCCGCATCGCGCACGTCAGCGAACGTGCGGCCGGTGAGAATCGAGGCCTCCTGAAAACCGGTCACGTGAGATTCGTCCACCCGTTGACTGGCCTCGGGCAGTCGGCCGGCAAAGAGGTTGAAGCCCATGTACGCGAGCGACACCAGGAGGAGAGGA
>VGFD01000827.1 GCA_016868975.1 Armatimonadota bacterium
TGGCTGAACCCGGTACCGTAGATTTATTCCACGCGCACCTCGAGAAACGTGACGTCGTCGCGCATGGCCAGCACCCCGACCGGGATGCTGCGGCGCAGAGCGTCCAGGTTGGGCGTGCTCCGCAGGACCCGCCGCAGGGTGCGCGGCGTGAAAATCGGCTGGCCCGGCGCCCACGCAAACAACCCCTCCCAGGGCGCCGGGCGAGACCTCCGCTTGCACGATCGTCCAGGCCGCCACAAGCGACGGGAGCGCGTACAGGTCCATCATCAACGCCAGGCCGGCAAATCCCACCAGGAATCCGGCCACGGCGAACGACGGTTGATCGGGAAACGCAATCGCGAGCGCAAGCACCACAAGAAGGTAGCCCGCGGACAACATCAGCCCTCGTGCCGTCGAGGTTCCAGCCAGGACGCGGCGCTGCATCGCGTTGTCGACCAGCGCCACCGCCCGGACTACCAAACGCATTAAGGTCAACGCACTTCGGACCTCCGGCCGTGCCACGACACCAGACCTCCCGTCAGGCGACGGCAATCCTCGTGCCTTCCCAGCCATCGCCTCCTCTTACGAAGATCGGGTCCTTGAGCCCAGCATAGGGCGGAAGTCTGCCCGAACACATCGGATCCACAGCGCATTTCGAGAATTCAGGCGAGCGCGTCGAAGCGGTGAAAGGACTCCACCACGCGAATCCTGGCCACGCGCTTTTCATCCGGTTGGAAGGTGCGCACCGGACGGACCTCACGAATGCGGGTGGGACGAGGCGGCGCGGCCACCTGCGCTACGAAGGAGGCCGGCCCTGCCGAGAGCGCGGTGGCAAGGCCCGGTGTGGCATAGAGCGGCGTCAGCGTGTACGACACGGGGACTCACTTCCCTTTTTGAGACTGGCCACGACCTCGGCATCGGAAACCTGCGGGAAATGATCGTAGAACTGGCTCACCGAGAGAAACGACGGCGGTGTCAGCAGGCACACGACCTCGTCGGCCAGCGTTGCCAGACGGGGAACGGTTTGCGGTGGCGCCACCGGAACCGCCACCACGATACGAGTGGCGCCCGCCGCGCGGGAAACGGCGATGGCCGCCTCCATGGTGGCCCCGGTCGCGAGGCCGTCGTCCACCAGAACCACGGTGCGCCCTTCCACGGGTATCCTGGGACGGCCGGCGCAGAAAACCGCGGATCTCCGTCGCATCTCACGTACCTCGGCGAGGGCGGCGCGCTCGACGTACTCCCGCGATATTTCAAACTCGTTGAGGATCTCGATGTTGAGCACCAGCGTGCCGTCCTCGCCGACCGCCCCGACGGCCAGTTCGGGGTTCCAGGGGGCGCCCACCTTGCGGACGAGCAGCACGTCGAGGGGAAGACCCAGCGCGCGCGCCACCACCGCCGCGACCGGCACGCCGCCGCGGGGCAGGCCGACGACCAGCGCGTCGGGCCCGACCGTCGCACGCAACGCCTTGGCGAGCCGCTTTCCGGCATCTTCACGGTCCTGGAACATGCGCGTGCCTCCACCGCCAGGGTAGCACGTCGCGGGCACCCCGTTGAATCGAGTGAAGACCCCAGTTTCGGGAACGTTCTGTCCCGGGCGGACGTCCACGAAACGTGGCGGCACCGATCTTCGTGTCGGACACCATTCCCCTGGTGGCGATCAGGTCGGCCGAGGAGGCGCAGAAGGAACAGTTCAAAACCTACCTGGAGAACCTCAAGCCGTCTGATTTTATGAGTGACGCCACAGGGGGTACTCCAGACCCGCAAGCCGGTTGAACACGATGGCCTGCAGGGTCAGCAGGCCCACCGCGACCTCGATGATCAGCAGGTGGAACGGCGACGTCATCAGGTCCAGCGAAACGATGAGCGTGGTGGCCGCGGCCGGGGGATGCGGCGCGTCGAGCAGAATCATCAACGCGCAGGTTGCGGCGAGAGACAGCGCCGCGGCCAGAACCCGCGCCCCGTCCACCGTGCTGGGCGGGGCGTTCTGCAGCCCGCACAACCAGAGGGCGCCCCAGCCGCAGAGAATTCCGATGGCATGGCCGTACATGGTATTTCGCGGGCCAGACGCCGGGGACAGCGGCGAGAAAAAAAAACAAGAATGCCGTCG
>VGFD01000828.1 GCA_016868975.1 Armatimonadota bacterium
ACGATTCCCTACACTTCAAAATACAAGGGCGGGCAGAATTTCTGGGAAGCCCGGCCGGGGCTGAATATCCAGGCCATCGATACCTTGCCGTTATTGCTTACCGAAGGGTACCACAAGGGCCGCGTGGATCTCGAAACGCTGGCCCGCGTGCTGGCTGAAATGCCGGCCCGCTATTTTGGAATTTACCCCCGCAAGGGCGCTATCGCCGTGGGCTCGGACGCCGACCTGGTGGTGCTCGACGTGGACCGCCCGGTCACGCTGGGCCTGCACCGCATGCGGGGCGGCTCGGATTACAACATCTGGGAAGGCAAGCAATGCCGCGGGCTGCCGGTGATGACCTTCCTGCGCGGCACCCTGGTGGCGGAAAACGGCGAGATCGTGGCCGGACCGAGCGGGCGCTACCTTGCATATCGTCTGTAGAGATCGATTGCGGCGGCCACGGCCGCTCTTGACGCGTCCCCGCACGTCGCCCGATACCACGCCGCAATCATCTCGTGTGTCCCTCGACACCGCTGCGTTGAGCCAATTTCCGTTACACTCTGTGTGAATTGCTCCGGGAGGAGGAGGACAGGTGCAGGTTCGAAGCGCCGCCGCGGTGCTGGGATGGCGGGCCGACAGGGCGACAATGCTTCTCAGGGACGACTTCACGCTGCCCGCAATCGCCTGCACGTCCGCGGAGCAGGCGGCTGGCCCCCCCGCCAGCCTGGCCGACGTGCCACTTCAGTTTCTGGGGTCCTTCGCGGAGGACGACACCCTCTGGATGGCCTGGGTTGGTCTGGACGCCACGGCCGCAGCCACGCGCCCCGGCCACGCATGGACCGATTGTGAGCGGGTTTTCGCACTCCCCGGAAAGCAGGCCGTCATCGCCCGCCACGCGCTTCGCTGGATCCCCCGCCTGCACGGACGCCGCCGCGTGTGCAGCATCGTGGGATGCAAGCGGACCAGCCGGCGTTTCACCGCAGAGGTGGAGTGGCGGGCGTTCGAGGCCGGGCGGATGGCCGCCGAAGCAGGGTTTAGCGTATTGACCGGTGGGCTGTCCGGCGTCATGGAGCAGGCCGCCGCGGGCGCGCGCTCGGTGGGCGGATTCACCGTGGGATTGTTGCCCGGCGAGCGCCACGAGGACGCCAACCCGCACCTCGAGCTGGTGCTGCCCAGCGGCCTCGGCTACGCGCGCAATTACCTCATGGCCCTTGGCGGCGACTGCATGATCGCGCTGCCGGGCGGCCACGGCACGCTCGAGGAGATCTGCTTCGCGTTGGATTTTTCGCGGCCGGTAATTTCCTGGGGAAGTTGGCGCCTGGATGGCGTTCCCTACGTTCCCCTGCAGGAAACCGAGCCGCTCGACAAATTTCTCGCCGCCGCCGTCCGCCTGGAGCAATACCAGCCGACGACGGCCAATCAGACTTCAGATACGGTCACCATTTAGGAGGATCACCCCGATGGATGCCGCCATCTTGTCCGCCCAGGAACAGCGCGCCGCTTATTCCGCCCGCCTGCGCGCCGCCCACCTCAAGGAAGGCTATTCCTACGACGACGACGGCAAATTCCAGACGCGTCCCTACTGGCCGCTGGAACCGGTGAACCGCGTGAAGCCGCACTTGTGGAAATGGTCCGAAGTGCGGGCGCTGGTCCAGGGCGCGGGCGAGCTGGTCGGCCTGGGGCGCGGCTCGGTGAGCTACGATCGGCGCGTGCTGGCGCTCACCAACCCCGGCCTGGACGGCGAATATTCGCTGAGCGGCACGCTGTTCGGCGACATCCAGCTCATCCAGCCCGGCGAGGGGGCGCCTTGCCACCGCCACACGCCGTGCGCGGCGCGCTTCATTTTCGAAGGGCAGGGATGGACCACCGTTGAGGGAGAGCGCACCAGCCTGGCGCCGGGCGACGTGGTCTTTACCGGGCAGTTTACCTGGCACGATCACGGCAACGCCGGCGACACCGACCTGATGTTTCTTGACGTGCTGGACATTCCGCTGCTGCAGTACCTTGCCGCGTCGGTGTGGGAGTTTGATTACGAGCGGGTGACCGGCAGCGCGGAGAACCGCCACCATCCGACCCAGACCATGAACCA
>VGFD01000829.1 GCA_016868975.1 Armatimonadota bacterium
CGTCGACAAAACCGAGTCCAGTCAGAAGCTGGCTCCACCCGTCGATCCCCTGGAAGCGGCGAATTTCTTCGACGTTGCGCTCCCACGGCACGCCGGTCCCCACGTTGTACACCGTGTGGATGGCCGAGCAGAACTTGAACATCTCGGGCGTGCCCGCGTCGTGATCGCGCAGGATGAAAGCGCCGCCGGGCCGCAGCATGCGCGCGATGGAGAGGGCAAACGGCTCCAGTCGGTCCGCCGCGTGGTGCAGGCCGATGTAGCAGGTAACCACGTCCACGCTCTGGTCGGGCACCGCTTGCGGGGAGATTTCTCCATAGTCGTTGATCGGCACGAAGCGGCCCAGGGCGGCGATCTGCCCGCGCTCGAAAATGTCTCCGAGCGCGTTGGTGGGCGGCGCGTCATTGACCACCACCACGTCTCCCTCCACTTTCTCGTGGCGCCGCAGCACGCTGATGTAGCGGCCGATGGACCCGATCTCCACGTATCCGTTGATGGTTGCGTGTCCGTTTCGCCATCCGTCCAGCAGCCGCAGCGTCTGCTGGGTGATGACCTTTTTCTGTTTGCGCAGCGCGGGAAGCCCGTAGGTCACCACGCCCAGGAAGGGCTGGATGGAGGGCAGCTCCTTCTCCAGCCTTCGGTAGACGGCCTCGTCATTTGCACACTCTCGGGCGCAGCGGTCGAGCAGCTCGTGAAAGGCGTCCTCCGGACAGAGCCGGAAAATATTCTGCAAGAACAAGAACATCTTGTCGCGCAGCACGGTGTCTGACATGACCTCGCGCAATTCATGCTCGGTGTACGGCATCGGCGGACTTCTCCTCGGCGTAGTATGCGTCCCATAGCGCGTTGCGGAAGCGGTACTTCGGATCCCACGCGCGCTTCAGGGTGAAAAAATCCTCGGCGCGTGGATAGGCCCGCTGAAATTGCGCGCGAGTAGCGTGGATCTGATAGGGCAGATAGTAGGTGCCGCCCACCTCGAGGACGGCATCGATCAATTCGCGCGTCCAGACCGCCACCTGGCCTCTGGCGCGCTCGGTGACTTCCTGCTTGTAGTACACCACGTAGGCGAAAACTTCTTCGCGAGCCCAGGCAAGCACCGTTCCGGAGTCGGCAAGCGCGTGGCGGACCGACACGTTAATCACGTTGGCGTTGTGCCGCCGAAAGATTTCCCCCATTTTCGGAACCCACTCGTCGAAGCGGGCCACCGGCACGAAATATTCTTGCAGCACGTAAGTATCGTGCTTGCGCGAGCGGGGCTCTAATTCTCTGACGTCGTAACTGGCCTCGTAGTTGCGCCAACGCACCGGTTTGGTGAGAAAGAGGAGGGGCTCCACGAGGTGCTCGCGGCGCCATTTGCCCAGCGGGGACTCGGAAAATGCCCAGTAGAAGTAGCGCTCCAGAGGATAGGCGGTCTGGACCGGATGCAGTCGGTCCGAATTGGTGACCTCGGCGTCCGTGCGCCAGTACGTGACCGAGCGCAGGCGATCGTAGTGGGGCGGATAGAGGTCCGCGTTGTGGAAGATGGCGTCCGAATTGCCGCGCACGTCGTTCTGGAAGTGCGCCCAGTAATGCTCGCGCGGCATGGTCTGCGAGCGGCGCTGAATGCGGACGTTGTCGGCTACCGACAGGGTTGCTTCCACGATGATCCCCAGGCCTCCGTAGCCGCCTATCGCGCCGTAAAACAGTTCCGAGTTTTCGACGGGAGTTGCGTCCACCAGCCGGGCATCCGCGGTGAGCAGCCTGATGGCGCGTACCGACAAGATGAGCGGTCCCTGCCCCATGTAGCGACCGTGTACGTTGACGCTGAGCGAGCCACCCACGGTAAAGTTTGCGTACGTTTGCATGATCCGCACCGAGCAATCGTGCGGGTCCAGAAACCGCTGCAGGTCGCACCAGCGGATTCCAGCCTCCACGCGCACCGTCTTGTCGCGCGGCGAGAAATCGAGCACCCGGTTGAGCGCGCGCATGTCGACGTGCAGGCAGCCGGGCGAGGCGGTCTGGCCGCCCATGCTGAAACGGCCGCCGCCGATGCACACCGGATCGTCGGTGCCAGCGAGCGCCTCGGCCAG
>VGFD01000830.1 GCA_016868975.1 Armatimonadota bacterium
TAGGCGGCCAGCCGCCGGCTCAGCGGGCGGCGCAGCACGAGGCTGGCGGCGCGCATGGCGCCCAGCGCGGTCGGGGGATCCTGGTCCGGCGCGGGCGCCGCGACCGGCACCGGTTCACCCGCCAGGACGCGGTGCACCGACACCCTGTCCATGCGGCGCAGCGACGCCAGCAGCGCCCACTGGTCGCGCACCGCCGGCATTCCACGAGCGGCCTCGATGAACACGCCGTTGCCCTCGCGCACCGCGGCGCCGCACAGCGGAAGCGAAACGAGCTCCGGACCTTCGCCGTCCGCGGCCGGCACGATGCGCTCGAAGCTTTTCACCCAGCCGTCCTCGCTGGCGGCGTCGCGCAGCAGCAGCTCGGCGAGCTGGTGGGCGGCCTCCACCGATATCGCGTCGCGGAAAAAGACCCACGCGTGCACGCCGAGCGCCGAGCGGGTGCGCTCCAGGTACAGCGGGATGCCGCGCGCCGCCGCGGCGCGGGCCAGGAGCAGCGCGTCGCTCTTCCAGGTGCGCCCCTTGCGGTTGTGCAGGCCGATGGCCAGGACGCGGGTGGTGCCGTCCGGCAGCCGGGGGATCAGCGCGGCGTGATTGAGGCCGTTGAGATGGGCCCGCGCGGCGGCGGCGTCGAGCGCGTGATCATGGAGCTCGTAGCGGGTCCCCTCCAGGCGGCGGGCCATGCGGTCGGGGTGGCCTCGAAAGAGCGCCAGGAACAGGTCGACCTGGGCCTCGCTGCAGGTTTCGGAAAGATTGACGGTGAGGGACATGGCAACCGTTGAATATGCGGTCTAGAACGGCAACGCTCCTCCCGGTAAGAGGAGGAGCGATGTCTGACCGACTGTGCTGCCCGTCGCTACTCTGCCGTGGGCTCGGACTTCGCCAGCTCGCGGTAGAGAAGATAGGCGGCGGGATTTCCGGTAGACTCGAACAGTGACCAGAAGACTTCGTTCTTGCTGTCCATCGACTTGCTCCCTCGGAAAATGATCAGTCTTAGTCGAAATTAGTCGAAATTCAGCTTTTTGTACATCAAGTAATGTGAGATCGACCCGGTCGTCTTAAACAGTTCCCAGAAAAGCTCGGGAGTTAACAAAACCGCACCCCTTTCGCAGCTCCTGCCTGAACAACCACAGTATAGCACACGCCCCTCGCCTTGGCAACCGGATATTTTCCGTATAACCACGCCGTTTCGTGTGGATTGAGAAAATTCACGCAAGAGTCGGATCGGCCTCGTTCGGACGGTCCGGAGCCCCTCCGGCCGGCGTCCCAGTCGGATCCCCGACTTCGAGTCTGAGTATGATTCATCAACGCGGTGGGTACGAGCGCGAAGGATGCGTCATTTGGAAGGCTGAACGCAGTGTCCATGATCACCAGCCGTCAGAATCGACTCGTCCAGGAAGTCCGTGGTCTGGACCGCCGCCGCGATCCCGCGCGCTTTTTGCTGGAGGGGCCCAACGTGCTGCGCGAGGCGATGGCCGCGGGGATCATGCTCGACCTGGTGCTGCACGCTCCGGGCGCGCCGCCGTTGCTGCGCGACGAGGCGGTGGCGGTGGCCCTGCGCGAGGCCACGGTGAGCGACGACATCCTGGCGTACGCGGCGGACAGCCAGCATCCCCAGGGGATCGTGGCACTGGCCCGCGTCCCGGTCTTCGCGGAGGACGATGCCACCTGCCGCGTGCTGGTTCTCGAGGAAGTCCGCGACCCGGGGAACCTGGGCACGGTCACCCGGACCGCCTGGGCGGCGGGCTTCGATACGGTCTTGCTGGCCGGCCAGTGTGTGGATCCCTGGTCGCCCAAAGTGGTGCGGGCCGCGGCCGGGGCCACTTTTCACGTGCCGGTGCGGCGCTTTCCGATGCTTGACGACGCGCTTGCCTGGCTCGACGAGCGCGACCTGCGGTTGGTCGGCGCTCGGTCAGACGGCGCCGAGCCGTGCTTCGACGCGGACTTGAAGGCGCCCCTGGCCCTGGTGCTGGGCAGCGAGGCGCACGGAATCAGCGACGAGATGGCCGCGCGCTGCGAGTCGTTTGTGCGCATCCCCATGGCGCGTGGATGCGAGTCT
>VGFD01000831.1 GCA_016868975.1 Armatimonadota bacterium
GTTCCCGGGCGGTCCGGCCATCGAGGCGGGGATCGCGCCCGGCGACAAGATCCTCAAAATCAACGGCACCTCCACCCGGGGGCTGTCCCGGGAACTGGCCGCCACCCTCATCCGCGGACCCCTCCACACGCCGCTGCGGCTGCTGATCCGGCGCGGCGAGGACGAAGACGAGGTGCGCATGATGCGCCGCGCGCTGACCGTGAAGCCACTGGTCTCGCGGATGCTGGACGGGCGCATCGCCTACGTCGACGTGCGGGTCCTCGCTCCCGAGACCACGGCGGCGGCCCGGGCCGCGCTGGCGGACCTGCACGCCCGGGGAGCGCAAGCGCTCATCGTGGACCTGCGCGACGTGCGTGACGGCTCGGTGAACGCCGCCGCCGACTTCTGCGGACTGCTCACCCCGCCCGGCACGCTGGTTGTCGAGGCGCTCACCCGTGGGGACGCGCCGCGCCGCATCCAGACGGCGGCGCCCGTGCCACCGGCGCCACCACGGCGGCCGATCTGGGTGCGGCCCGGCACGGCGCTCCCCCCTGAGGACGCGTCGCCTTCGGCGCCCCCCACCCCGGCTCCCCAGGTCGAGGTCAAGGGGGAAAAAGTGTGGCCGCGCGTCTACGTGCTGGTCAACCGCTACTCCGGCGACGCCGCGGAGATTGCCGCCGCCTGCCTGCGCGACTCCAAGACCGGGGAGATCGTGGGCGAGCACACCGCCGGACGCGGCCGCTACGATACGTTCGTGCGCCTGGCGGACGGCTCGGTGCTGCGCCTCCCCGTGGGGCGCTGGCGCACGCCGCGCG
The DNA here is from genome assembly GCA_016868975.1 of Armatimonadota bacterium. Lineage (GTDB taxonomy): Bacteria > Vulcanimicrobiota > Xenobia > RGZZ01 > RGZZ01 > VGFD01. The sequence continues at coordinate 795 of VGFD01000831.1, forward strand.
GCGACGCCATCGACAAGAAGGGGATCGCGCCGGACGTCCGCGTGCCCGACGAGCGGACGGATCCCAGGATCGATGCCGTGCTGGAGCGCGCGGTGCACCTTTGCTGGCGGGGCGCGTCGCCCTCTCCGTGAGCGACGACCCGCGCTACTGCGCGCGCTGCGCGCATCCCCTGACCTTGCGCACGATCGAGGGCCGCGACCGCCACGCCTGTGACGCCTGCGATTACGTCGCCTGGCTCGATCCGAAGGTGGCCGCCTGCGCCATCCCGGTGCTGGACGGACGCCTCGTGATGGAGCGCCGCGCCATCCACCCGGGCCACGGCCTGTGGACCTTTCCCGGCGGCTACGTGGATCGCGGCGAGACGCTTGAGGAAGCGGCCGCGCGCGAGGTCCTCGAGGAGGTCGGCCTCGAGGTGCGCATCGGGCCACTGGTCGGCGTGTACTCGTCGCGCGACAGCATTGTGATCGTGGTGGTGTATCGCGCGGAGGTGCTGGGAGGCGCGCTCTGCGGCACCCACGAATCACTGGAAGTCGCCGCCCTGGCGCCGGAGGAGATCCCCTGGGACGCGCTCGCGTTCGACGCCACCCGTCGCGCGCTCAAGGATTTCCTCTACGGAGCGGTTTCTTGACCGCCCTTGCCCCGATCTGTATAATGGGGAAACCGACCCGGGCCCATAGCTCAGTGGTTAGAGCGGCCGGCTCATAACCGGTTGGTCCCAGGTTCGAATCCTGGTGGGCCCACGTCTTCCCACCACATAACACTGGCCTCGTCGTCTAGCGGTTAGGACGCCGCCCTTTCACGGCGGAGATCGTGGGTTCGAATCCCATCGAGGTCACCAAACAGGCCCCGCACCTCGCGGAGGCCTTTTGTTTTTCCTGGCCGAATCTGCGGCTATGCACGATCTGCTCACCGCCGACGAGATCTCGTTTCAGCACGAAGTGGCCGACCTCGTACGCGCGCGCGTCGCGCCCTTTGCTGAAAAGGCCGATCGCGAAGAGCGCCTGCCCAGCGATTCGTGGTCGGCGCTCGCCGAAGCCGGCCTGCTGGGCGTGGCCATCCCCCGCGAATTCGGCGGGCTCGGGCGCTCGCTGATGCACATGGCCATCGCGCTGGAGGAAGTCTCAGCGCGGTGCCCGTCCACCGCGCTGTCCTACGGAGCGCACTCGATTCTCTGCGCGTACAATCTGTTTTCGCACGGCAACGACCTTCTGCGCCGCGCGTTTCTCCCGGAACTGTGCAGCGGCGCGCGCG
>VGFD01000832.1 GCA_016868975.1 Armatimonadota bacterium
GCCCCGCGCCCCGGACGGCGGCAGCGGCCTGTCGGGAGGGCCCGGCGCGCGGACGACGGGGCGCGACGCCGTGCCGCCCAGGCGCCGGTCGTACTCCACCAGCACGTCAGTCATGAAGCGCAGGAACCCGCGGCCGTCGCAGCAGGCGTGGTGCCAGCGGGCCACGATCAGGGATTGGCCAGTCTGGAAAACGACCGATCCAGGAGCCTCCTCCCACCACGGCCGTCCGTCCCGCCACACGATGCGCGCCCGCAGCAGGGGGTGGTGCGCGCGCGCCGCTTCCACCGCGGCCTCGAAATCGGCCCGCCGCAGCGTCCCCTCAAGCTCCAGGCGGAGCGTGCAGATCATCGCACTCCGCTCAACCGCCATCAGGTGCTCGAACGCCGTGGCCGGGCGGGGAAAATTCATGGCTGGTCATTGACCCCGCCGCGCGAGGAAGTCCTGCACGCGGGCGGGAACCCGCGCGACGTGATCCCCACGGTTCCCCTCAAGATTGCACCCGGCGACGTGGCCGAGGTCAGCGGCGCGCGGCAGATCGAGACGCTCATCGGCCTGGGCCGCGAGTTCGGGCCGCTCTTCCGCATGCGGATCATCTTCCACCGCTACCTGCTGGCGAGCGGGTTCGAAGCCGTGAAGGAGCTGTGCGATCACCGACGCTTCCGCAAGGTCGTCCGCGGAGAGCTTGCCGTGCTGCGCGACATCGCCGGGGACGGCCTGTTCACCGCGCACGGCGACGAGCCGGCCTGGCGCGTGCGCACGACGTGCTGGCCCCGGCGCTGGCCGCCCAGGCGGTGCGCGCGGCGATTCCCGGGATGGCGGAAGTCGCCGAGCGCCTGGTCGCGCGCTGGGATCATGCGGACGAAGTTGACGTCTCCGAAGAGATGACCCGCGTGACCCTGGACGTTATCGGATTGTGCGGCTTCGGCTACCGCTTCGACTGCCTGGGGCGCGACGACGATCATCCCTTCATCGCGCGGCTCAAGCGCTGCATGGCCAGGGTGCCGGAGCGCGCCGCCAGCCTGCTGGGGGACCCCGGACAGGTGCAGTGGGAAGACGACGTGCGCGCCATGCACCAGATGGTGGACGAGGTGATTGCCGAGCGACGGCGCGCCGAACAGGGACCCTCCGACCTGCTCTCGTGCATGCTGCGCGGGCTCGACGACCGCAACGTCCGCTTCCAGGTGCTCACCTCGATGGTGGCCGGACACGACACCACGACCGGCGCGCTGTCGTTCGCGATCTATTTCCTGGCGAAGCACCCGGAAATTCTCGCCCGCGCGCGCGCCGAGGTGGACGCCGTGCTGGGCGACGCGGCGCCGACCTTCGAGACGGTGGGGCGTCTGCGTTACGTGGCCCAGGTGCTCAAGGAAGCAATGCGGCTCTGGCCGCCCGGCCCCGGCTTCAACGTCGCGCCCTTCGCCGACGAGACCGTGTGCGGCCGCTTCCCCATCGCGCGAGACAAGACGGTCACCATTTTCGTGCCCGCGCTGCACCGTGATCCCGCCGTGTGGGGGGATCACGTGGAGCGCTTCGACCCGGATCGTTTTTCACCGGAAAATGAGAAGCGGCGGCCGGCCACGGCGTATCGCCCGTTTGGAAACGGTCCCCGCGCGTGCCTGGGGCAGTTCTTCGCGATGCAGGAAGCGGCGCTGATCCTGGCGGTGATTTTGCGGCGCTACGAGCTGGTGGATTTTGCGGATTATTCGCTGAAACTGCTCTATCGGGTGACGCTCAAGCCGGAGGACTTCCGCCTGCGGGTGCGCCGCCGGATCACTTCAAGGTAAGCCCAGCAGCGCGCGCACCCGTGCGGGAACCTCCGCGAACGGCGCCACCCGCTCCGCGACCTGCCCGGTCAGGGGCTCGGCCAGCGTCCAGGTGCGCCCGTCCGGGCGCGTGCGCCAGCGCGGGTGGAGCCAGTTGTACTGCTCCGCGTGCTCCAGCACCCGGGGCTCCAGCGCCGCGTTGACGGCGCGGGTGAGCGAGGCCGCGTCGGCGTGCGCCTCCGGCCGGATGACCTCCCCGAACGGCAGCCGCGCGTGGCCC
>VGFD01000833.1 GCA_016868975.1 Armatimonadota bacterium
GGCTATGAAACGATCGGGATTCAGGTAGGAAGTCTGGCGTTCTACAATTACAAAAGCGTCTATCCGCACCTGGGCTTCCAGCGCCTCATCAGTCTCGCTGAAGACCCCTCGGTGGCGCTCGCTCCCGGGGAGCGATTCGCCACTGACTCGGCACTCGTGGATCGCATCATTCGCGAGACTGCCGGAGATACTCCCTATTTTCTGTTCGCGTTCACAATGACGACGCACTGGCCCTATACCTACCCGGACTATCTGAAGTCGTCGCTCGACATCCGCAACAACCGCCTCTCCCAGAGCGCGCACGACGAGTTGAAGACCTACTTGAACGCGCTGCACGCCGCCGATGCCGCGCTCGGGAAACTCGTCGAGCATGTTGCCGCGGACCCGCGTCCGACGATTCTGATCGCCCTCGGCGATCATCTTCCTCCGCTGTCGGAAGAGGTGTACGCCGCGGCAGGCCTCCCCGCGGACGGCGACGCCGCGGTGCAGAAAACGCGGCGCCAGACGCCAGTGGCCGTGTTTGCGAATTACCCCGTGCAGATGCCCACGATCGACACGAGCACCAATTTCCTCGCGAGCCAGATCATGACTTGCGCCGGCCTGGAGCTGTCCAATTATTTTCGTCTCAACGAAGAGTTAGGCGACAAGCTGCGGGTGCTCTCGCCGCTGATCCAGCAGCCGACCAGCACCGACGAGACCGCCCAGAAGGAGCTCTTGCGCGCCTACAACTTGCTGCAATACGACACGCTGCTGGGTGAGCGGTACGCCTCCGACTTCCTTTCGGCGAAGCGTGTGGATCCACACCACGGCCAGCGTTAAACCTCTAGAGCCCGCCAGGGCGGTAAAACCCATGGAAGCAGGCGGCGCAGCAGCCGTCAAAACCTTGCTGGCGTCGGCTCTGCCGACCCGTGCACTGGCACGGCCGAAGCGATCACGGAGCCCTCATTCAAGCTCCGCGCGATCGGCTCCGCCTTCGCTTCGAAAGAAAGCGCTTCACCCGTCGGTGGACTTCCGCGGGCAGGTCCGCGAGCCGTTGCAGACCCCAGCGATCCTGGAGAAATCGGGGAAATTCCAGCGCCGCCGCCGGCCAGTGCCGGGGGCGACGAAAGCGAAGATAATCGAGCCAGGCGCACAACAGGAAAAAGCGGCCCGGGCGCGCGTGCGTCTTGATGTGAAAGAGGAGGCGATCCGAAATTGAGACGGGCGCGCGATCGAGGCGCTCGAGCACGTTCAGCGGTACCGCGGCGTCGAGCTGGTCCCGCAAAAATCGGAGCGTGGAGGCCATGGCCGGCACCATGCGACGCTCGCACGCCTCATCCACGATGCGATCCCAGTCGATCTGTTCACCCGCGACGTTGAGCAGGGTGACCGCGTCCGACGTCCACCCCCACGGGCTGGAATCGTGGCGCGCGCCGTGCAGGCAGAGATGCCACAGCAGGTCGGTGGCCACCGGCACGCGCGTGGGGACCCCGTACAGCGTCGCCGGAACGGTGCGTCTCCAGAGGCCGTCGTCGGCGCCCGGCCAGCGGCATTCCATCAAGGAGAACCAGTGCAGGTCAATGGCGTGGCCATGGGAATTTACGAAATCAATCGCGTGGGCGACGTCCGCAGCGGAGGGGATTTTATTAAGCTGAATCCATCCGGCGTCGCACAGTTTCCGCGCCGCGCGGGGCACGTCTTCCCAACGGACCAGGACGTCCACGTCAACCATCCCCCGCGGCGCCTCCGGGGGATAATACAGCGGCGCGACCGCGGCGCCCTTGAGCAGCACGGTCTCGAGGCCGGCTTCGTGCAGGATCGCGAGCCCCTTACGCCGCGCGCTACGGTCCCTGGCGTCCGCACGTGTACGGCACATTTCTGCGCTATCTCGATTGTGGGGATTTCTCAAACGGATTCCTGAGAGTGGCCTGCACATCCCCGGGCTGCCGGCACGAGATACTGGTCCCGTTTAGTTGCAAGCGCGGGATGTGCCCGAGCTGCATGCAGCGTCGCAGCCTCGACTTCGCGGAGTTCGTGAATGAGGAGGTTCTTGAGCAGG
>VGFD01000834.1 GCA_016868975.1 Armatimonadota bacterium
ACATGGGCGTGGAGCCCTTCCTGATCTCCTCCACCCTGATCGGGGTGGTGGCCCAGCGCTTGCTGCGCACGGTCTGCTCCGGCTGCAAGGAGGAAGTGCCGCCGCACGACCGGCTGGTACAGATCCTTACCCGCAATGGAATTGCGGCCAGCGATATCCGGCCCACGCAGGGAAAGGGCTGCACGGTGTGCTCCTCGACCGGCTACAAAGGCCGGGTCGGCATCTACGAGCTGCTGGTTGTGAGTGATGAGATGCGCCACCTGGTCCTGAACAGCGCGTCGGCCAAAGAAATGCTGGATGCCGCACGCAAGGAAGGACTGCGAACCCTTTACGAGGACGGCCTTATCAAGGTGGCCTCAGGACAGACCACCTACGAAGAGCTGATGCGCGTCACGGCGGAATAACGGAGAAAAATCTATGAGCGACAAAAAATATTCCGTCAAAGTGCGCGCGCTGTCGCACCTCATGGACGTGGGCCAGGAGCTCGCGTCCTCGACTGACCTGGACGAGCTCTTGTCCAAGATTACCCGCGCCAGCCAGGATCTCACCGACAGCGACAAGGCATCCATCCTGCTGGTGGACGAGGATCGCCAGGAGCTGTATTTCCGCCAGACGCTGGGCGAGTACGGAGAGATGCTGGAGAAAATCCGAATTCCGCTCAACGAGCGCAGCATCGCCGGCTGGTGCGTCGTACACCGCAAGCCGGTATTGATCGCGGACGTCAGCAACGATCCCCGCCACTATAAGGGAGTCGACAAGGCGAGCGGCTTTGTCACGAAGTCCATCCTGGCGGTTCCCATCGTGTGGGGCGAGCGCGACTTCGGCGTGGTCGAAGTGCTCAACAAGATCAACGGCGAGTACAACGACGAGGATCGCGAATACCTTACCATCCTGGCCGCGCAGGCCGCGGTGGCCCTCAACAACGTGTACGTGGTCGAGCAGCTGCAGAATTTCTTCGTGCACACGGTGGAATTGTTGATCGCGGCGCTGGAACAGCTGGATCCGTCCATGCGCGGGCACGTGATTCGCGTGGCCCGCATGGCCACCGCGCTGGCCCGCGAATTGAAGCTGGCCGGCAAAGACCTCGAGCAGGTGCTTTACGGCGCCTATTTCCACGATATCGGGCGACTGCTTAACAAGTCGGCCGCGTCCGGCACGCGCAAGAAGACCGAGCCCATCGTGGGAGCGCAGTTGCTGCAGAAGATCAAATTGCTGGAGAAAGTGGCGCCCATCGTGCGCTACCACCGCGAGCGCTTTGACGGCAGCGGCTACCCGGAAGGGCTGCGCGGCACGGACATTCCGCTGGGCGCGCGCATTCTGGGCCTGGCCGTCGAATATGACGAGGAATACCTGCGCAGCGGCCACAACATGCCGCCGCACGTCTTCCGCGAGATGTTCTTCCAGCGGGCGTCCGCGCACCACGACCCGCAATTGCTGGATCTCTTCAAGAAGGTCATCTTTGCGCACGGCGACGCGTTGGTGCGGACGTATTAAAATTAAAGGGGTCGGTAGGCGACCACGCCGGTTGGTCCGCGCGCGCCCTGGATGAGGTCAATCATCCACTTCAAGGGCACGTACAAGCAGAAAAACACGCGCAGCACAAGGTGATCCCAGGGGGTCAGCGGCGCCCCGTCCAACCGTGCCACCATCTTGTCGTCGCGGCGGCCTCGGTCAAGAAATTCCACTCTGAGCGAGGGGGTGACACCGACCATATCTCCCTGGCGCAGACGCGGCCCGATGACGATGACGTCCAGCGGATCACCCTCCTCGGTCATCGTCCCGGGCGCAAATCCGTAGTTGAACGGACAGGGCAGCGCGGAGACGAACTGCTCCTGAAATTCCCCGTCCTGATAGTGCGCCTTGCGAAACGACCAGGCGGGAATCTCTATGACGACATCCACTAAACAGGGCCCACGCCTGCTGGTTTCACGGCTCGACTCGCGGGCGGTTTCCCCAGCGTTTTACCGCCTGTGTGGAACACGGGCTCATGTGGCGACCGGCTGTTTCGCCGCCGGCAGCGGGATGACGTCCACGCC
>VGFD01000835.1 GCA_016868975.1 Armatimonadota bacterium
TCGGCGCGCAAGAGGTTTGGCAAGGTCAGTCCAGCTAATCCCAGGCAACCAATCCGAAGGAAGCGTCGTCGCGACACTCCGCCCGCAGCATTCCCAGGCTCAATGATTGTCAACATGGTAGGGGAATTGTAACCCAATCATCTAACTAAAGCAACGGTCAAATCACGCAACTTTCGACGAAACGAAAAAGGGAAATGCATCTTTTCTAGTGACGACGGCTCGCTTCGCTCGCAGGTTTTCGGCATGCCACGCACTGCATGAGCTTCGGTTGGCGGGGTTGGTTACCACGTCATCCATCGCGGGAACTATCGGGCGGAGGTCTTTCGCAAGCACGAGGACCTCGCCGCGTTTCTTCAGGCGATCGCCCACGCCTGCGTCGAGATCGAGATGCGCCCGCGGAGGCAGGCGTAGAAGAGACGAATGTCTCCTTTTTCTTTTTCTCGGGATCAACTACCCTAAGGAGTACACGACGAAAGAAGGGCGGCCGATGATCTTCCTCGCCCGACGGCCGCCCCTGTGAAGGAAGCGTTTTGACACCACGAGAACATCCGATGCGACTCTCACTGACCAGGGCGGTACTCCTGCTCCTCGCGCTCGCTCCGTGCGGGCGAGCCGAGGTCCGGCTCCCCGGCGTCTTCGGCGATCACATGGTCCTTCAGCGCGACCGCCCGGTGCGTGTCTGGGGCTGGGCCGAGCCGGGCGAGAAGGTCGCGGTCGCCATCGACACGCAGCGTGCGGAGACGACCGCAGGCAAAGATGGGCGCTGGTCCGTCACCCTCGGCGCGCTGAAAGCTGGCGGCCCGCACAAGCTGACTGTTCGCGGCACGAACACGATCGAACTCACCGACGTGCTGGTCGGCGAGGTGTGGATCTGCTCGGGCCAGTCGAACATGGCCTACGGAGTCGTGAGGTCACTGAACCACGACAAGGAGATCGCCGCCGCGGACCACCCGAACATCCGCCTCTTCACGGCCCCCACCGTTGAGAGCAAAGAGCCGCGCGACGACCTGAAGGCCCCGTGGCTGGTGTGTTCGCCCAAGACGGTGTCGTACTTCTCGGCCACCGCGTACTACTTCGGCCGCGAACTGCAAGCGAATCTGAAGGTGCCTGTGGGGCTGATGGTGTCGTCGGTGAACGGCACGCGGATCGAGCCGTGGACGAACGCGGCGGGCGTGGCGTCGGTGCGCGAACTGGACGGCAAAGACGAGGCGAAGGACGGCGCGCTGTACAACGGCATGGTTCACCCACTGACGAAGCTGTCGATTCGCGGGGTCATCTGGTACCAGGGCGAGGGCAACGTCGGCGACGGGTTGTGGTACGCGCACCGCATGCGTGCTTTGATCCAAGGCTGGCGCAAGGCCTGGGGCCAGGGCGACTTCCCCTTCTACTACGTCCAGCTCACCCCGCTCAACTGGGGCGGTAAGCCGAAGGAGCAGCACGCCGAGTTGTGGGAGGCCCAGGCTGAGGCGCTCCGCATCCCCAACACCGGCATGGCGGTGACCAACGACATCGGCAACATCGGCGACGCCCACCCCAAGAACAAGCAGGGGGTCGGACGCCGGCTCGCGTCGTGGGCGCTGGCGCGCACCTACGGCGAGAAGGGGATCGCGTACTCCGGGCCCGTGTACCGGTCGATGGCGATCGAGGGGGAGCGGATTCGGCTCCGCTTCGACCACGGGCACGGCCTGGCGTCGCGCGACAAGAAGCCGTTGTCGTGGTTCACCGTCGCAGGGGTCGATGGCAAATTCCTGCCTGCGAAGGCGGAGATCGACGGCGACACCGTGATCGTGTCGAGCGTCGAGGTGAAGCAGCCGGTCGCGGTGCGCTTCGCCTGGCACCAGAACGCGGAGCCAAACCTGATGAACGCCGCCGGACTGCCGACCTCTGCATTCCGCACCGACCGACCCGAGCCGCCGGGTGCGAAGTATCGCTTCTCGGAGGTCATGGTCATCGTCTACGCCGACTTCCCCAAACAGCCGGAACACCAACTCGCCCTGGCGAAGTACACCGCCGAGAAGGGCTTCAACTG
>VGFD01000836.1 GCA_016868975.1 Armatimonadota bacterium
CAACCTGGAAGCCCAGAAGGGGATTTCCATCTGGATCCGCGACTCGATGATCCCGGTGCGCGACGCGGATGGCTCGTGGAAGCTGCTCATCCAGGACCGCACCTACTGGCCCGGCCCTGAGGACAACCGCGTCCCCGCCATCATCGGCGAGCAGGCGGACGGCATGCGCGCCGTCGACCATCCCGCGCTGCGCATCGACGGCGGCAACATGGTGAGCACGCGGAGCATCGCGTTTATCGGCAATGACTCTTTCCAGCACACGACGGATCGCCTCAAGGAGTTAGCTCAGGATCCCGCGAGACGCGCCGAGATTATCGAGTTCTTCGAAAATCAGACGGGTAAAGACGTCATCGAGTCCGGCCAGCCCGGCGCGGGCCAGGTCACCGTCGAGCAAATGTGGGGGCAGATCGCGCCTGAGGTGTTCAAGAGCGAGTTCCGCCGCGAGATTTTCGAGATTGGCACCGACGATCCCAACACCGCGATCAAGGAAACGCAGCCAGTCTTCCACATTGACATGGGGCTGACGCCCACGGCCGATCCAAACACGTTCGTGGTGGGCGACCCCAATCTTGCCATCCGGACGCTGGAGGCGCTCAGCCCCGCCGAGCGCGCCCAGGTCAACCGCGAGATGGCTGAAGCGGCCGGCCTTCCCGCCGACAAGGACGTCATCAGCGACCTCATTGGAGTGAACACGGACGAGCAGCAAACCGCGAATTTCGAGAACGTGGCCCGCCAGATGCGCGAAGCCGGCTACAACGTGGTTCGCGTGCCGTTCCTTACCGGAGTGCGCACCACGTGGCGCCTCCCCTACCTGACCTACAACAACTCACTGCAAGAAGTGTACACCAACGCCCAGGGACAGCAGGTCCGCAAGATCTACCTGCCGGTGTACGGCGCGCGCCCGCTCGACGAGATGGCCACGCGCACCTATCAGTCGCTGGGCTACGAGGTGGTCCCGGTGCAGATGGCCGCGGTCAGCAAGCTGGAAGGCGCGATCCGCTGCTCGGCCTATCCGGTGCAGCGGACCAGCGTCCCGTACACGGGCCGATAAGGGGCGACTCCCCTCAGGAGTGAAGAGGCATCACCTTCTGGCCGATAAACAGGAAGTAAGCCATGGAGGGCAGCCTTTGAACGATCTCGCCTCACTGTCGGACCTCCGCGTCTCCGCGAATCACATTTTGCGCCTGCTCCGCTCCGGCCTGGGGCTCAAGCAGATTCTCGAAATCTGTCCTGAAGTATCGGAGTACGAGGTGCAGCGCGTCATGCACTATTACGCGGGGATGACTTTCTGGCAGATGCGCGCCATGCAGCCGGTGCCGCCGCCGCCGATCAAGAAAGACGAAGCCGTCGACAAGAAGTGACACGCATCCGTTAAGATGACAAAATCCTCACATATGCGGTCGATATGTGAGGATTTTGTCTCCTAAAGTCGCTGGCAGATGGATTATTCGAGTCCAGGTAAATCCAGTCAGACGGCCGGCTGCGCCCGCAGCGGCATCAGACGGGGACGATACTCCGTGATCCCACGGCTCGCCAGCACTTCCGCAGCCTCTTCCGGCTGCGCCTCACGGTTTCCCAGCGAGCGCTCTCCCAGCACGTGCAGCAGTTTGTCGTGAATGCCGTCGAAAGCGCCATTCGACATCACCAGCACGACATCGCCCGGGCGGCTCTCCTTGCGAAGCATCTCCACAATGGCGTCCGCGTTGGGAAGCTGGTAGGCGCGGTGCCCCCCAACCGTCAGGTCGTTCACCAGGCGCGCCGAGTCGAACAGTCGCTCCGGCTCGATCTGGTCGGGCATGAACACGTCGGCCACCACCACGAAATCGGCCGCGTCGAACGATTTCGCGTAATCCTTCTGGAAGAAGTTGCGGCGGCTCGACTGCGTCCGCGGCTCGAAAATCGCCCACACGCGACGGCGCGGAAAGCGCGCCTTCACGGCCTTCACCGTTTCGCGGACCTTGGTGGGATGGTGGGCGAAATCGTCGATGACCACCACGTCGTCCACCACGCCGCGGATCTCCTGGCG
>VGFD01000837.1 GCA_016868975.1 Armatimonadota bacterium
AAGGGCGCCGCGCTGCGCTGCTGGAGAAGGAGCGCGACGACGTGTTCACCGCGTCGGTGGGCAACCTTCCCCCTGGCGAAGAGGTGAAGCTGGTCATAAAGTGGTCCGAGCGGCTCCCCTTCTTTGAGGACGGCACCACCGAAGTGCGCCTGCCGATGGTGGTGGCGCCCCGCTACATCCCCGGCATCGCTCTGGATCGCGCGGGCGTGGGCACGGGCATTGAAGAGGACACCGACGCGGTGCCCGACGCGTCCCGCATCACCCCGCCGCGCCTCGCGCCCGGCCTGGATCCGAAGGTGTCGCTGTCAATCGCCGTTGAGGTGCTTGGCGGCGGCCTGGAGGACATGCGCTGCTCACAGCACGCCACCCGGCTGTCCGTGGGGCAGGACGCCGTGAAGATTTCCCTGGCCCGAGAAAACGAGCGGCTCAACCGCGACTTCGTGCTGCGCTGGCGGCTGGCCGAGGATCGGCTGACCACCCGCCTGGTGGCCAGCGAGGAGGACGGCGCCGCGTACGGCATGCTCAGCCTCATCCCGCCCGCCCGCGACGGGTTTCTCGGCGTGGCGCGCGACGTGGTGTTCGTCGTCGACCGCTCCGGCTCGATGTCCGGGCCCAAGATGGGCTCGGCGGCGCGGGCCTGCGACTTGCTGCTGTCCAGCCTGACGCCCGGCGATCGGTTCGCCGTGCAGGCCTTTGACGATCAGTACGAGTGGCTTGAGGACAACGGCCAGCGCTTCTTCCACGCCGACGAAGCGGGCCTGGAGAAGGGCCAGAAGTACCTGCGCGGCATCGACGCGCGCGGCGGCACCGAGCTGGACGGCGCCATGCACCAGGCCATCGCGGCCATTGCCGGGCGCGTCTCGGAGGAGATCCGCACGCCGGTCATCGTGCTGCTCACCGACGGCCAGATCGGCGACGAGAGCCGCGTGCTGCAGCGCATCCAGAAGGACCTGGGCGACGCGCGCGTGTTCACCGTCGGGATTGACACCGCGGTCAACGAGGCGTTCCTCAAGCGGCTCGCTTCGCTGGGCGGCGGCACTTCCGCCTTCGTGGCGCCCGGGGAGGCGCTCGAGGAGGCGCTCCGCGTGGTGGCCCGCGAGATCGGCACGCCGCTGGTGGTGGACATCAAGGTGGCCGACGTCGACGCCGGCGTGGAGGTGGTGGCGCCGCAGCCCATCCCCGACCTGTTCGCGGGGCGGGCGGCTTCGGTGTACCTGAAGATGGCGCGGCCGGGACGCGTGCGCGTGACCGGAACGCGCACCGACGGCGGCGCGTTTGACGTGACCGTTGCGGCGACGCGCGTGGAGGTGCCCGCGCTGGCCCAGTTGTGGGCGAAAGCGCGGGTGGCCGACCTGGAGGACCGGTTCCGCCTGCACACCGGCAACGAGAGCGACTTGAAGCGCGAGATCATCGAGATCGCGGTGAAACACTCGCTGCTCACCCGCTTCACGGCGTTCGTCGTGGTGGACCGCGAGGAGATCGTGAACCCGACCGGGCGGACCCGGCAGGTCACCCAGGCGGTCGAGATGCCCGACCAGTGGGAGATGGAGCTGGGCGCGCCGGCGCCGATGCAGGCGTTTGCCGCGCCTCCGGGGATGGCGATGCCGGCGCCGATGTTGGCGATGGCGCCGGGGCCTTGCTTGCCGCCGCCGCTGGCGCGCGCGAAGCGTGCCTCCAAGCAGGTGGTGGGCGGGTTCGCCAAGCGCAAGCAGGAGGCGGAGGCCGACGCCTCGGCGGCACCGCCGGAGCCGGCGCCGCCCGCGGGGCGCATGGGTCCGGTGCCCGGCTTCGCTGGCGGCGGTGGTGCGGCCAAGCCTGGAATGGCGCCGCCGTCCCCGCCGCCGTCACTGGCCGAGGCGCCGCCCGCCCGCGAGGAAGCGAAGCCCGCCGACGTGGCCGACGTCCACGCCGCGCTCGACGCCTTCGCGAAGGCGCTCGAAGCGGCCCGCAAGGCGCTCTCCGAAGGGACCGTGCCGCCCGTCGCGCAGCTGGAGCAGGCG
>VGFD01000838.1 GCA_016868975.1 Armatimonadota bacterium
GGTCACGGTTTCCCCCACTGCTCGAGGCGCACCTCCCGGCCCTGGCGGGCCAGGCGGAACTTCCTCGCCGCGTGCTTGAGGGCGGCCCGCGCCGCGTCGTGGAACTGCGCAGCGTCCGCGGGGGTATCCCAGACGGAGCGCCAGGCCAGCATGCGCGCGCCGCCCGCGCCGAAGCCAACCGCGTAGCGATCCCCGCCCCAACCGGCCGCGGCCCGCATCGCCTGGGAGGAGAGGACGCCGTGCTCCTCCAGCCACAGGCGGATGAGCGCCTCGCCGGCGGTGTTTTCAGTGGCTTTCCGGAAGCGGCTCGGCAGACCCGGCGCCGTCACCTTCAGCGGAATCTCCTCAGGATATTTTTCCGGGTGGAGAATCTGCTCGCTGGAGAGCGGGGGACGCCGATACATCGTGTTGATGGAATCCCACCCGGCGCGCTCGATGCGGACCTGATCGATGAACGCCCCGCCGGTGAGATACGGAAACAAGGCCAGCTTGCGAAACAAGCGCGGCGCGCTGCGCCAGGCCGGATCGAAATTCAGCCACTCCATCAGCCCGGCGTACATTTCGAACGCGCTCGCCGGAAACGCGTCGTCCATGGCCGACATGCCGAACTGGCGCACGTTCATCGCGTGCAGCATGACCGCCATGGCGTCACCCTCGATGACCGACTGGATGGCCAGCGCCGCGTCGTCGTTGCGGGAATTCAGAATGCGCTTCTCGAGTTTTTTCAGGCTGAAGTGCTGGTCGGTGAGCGCGTGATCCAGCTCGTGGATCATGATCAACTCCAGCTCCTCGTCGCTGCTCAACAGGCTGCTCAGGCCGCTGCGCTTGATGGTGTAGAAATGCCCGGTCTCCGGGTCGTAATAGCCCGCGATCTGGCTGGCGTAAAAGGCCATGTAGAGCGCCCGCAAGTCCGCCGTCTCGGGGATGAAACCCAGCGCCTTGTAGGCGATCTCGGTCTCGCCGAGATAGATTTCCCGGTCGAGCGCCTTGTTGATGAATTCGGTGAGCTGCTGGACCGACTGGGTGGCCGCCGGGACCGGCCGCTTGAAACGGAGGGCGCGCAGGCCCTCCAATTCCTTCTCCAGTCGGCGCATGCGGCGCGCTTCCCAATCCCCGCTCTGCTCTTTTTTTCGGTCCAGCCCGAAGAGCGGCAGGTAGGTCTTGGCGACCGGCGGAGGCGGCGGCGGGGCCGGTTTCGTGTAGAAGAGCACCGCGGCCTGAGCGGCGAGCAGTAGCAGCAACAATACGATACGCATCGCGCGGATTATATCATGCGCGCGGCATCTTCGTGGTGGCGCCCTCGATTTTCAGCGCCGCCGCGATGTGTCCGAGCAGCAGCCGGTGGCAGTCGCCGTTGCTCACCAGGAGTCCGTCGCGCATGCGCGGGTCGGCGTGATTGTACGTAAGGGGCGCGCCCTCGAGGTCGCTGACCGCGCCGCCGGCCTCGCGCACCAGGAGGTCGGCCGCGCAGACGTCCCACTGGTAAGGGGGAACGACGACGACGCCAAACGCCTCGGCCTCGCCGCGGGCCACGTAGACCATTTTCGCCACCGTCGCGCCCATGGGGCGGATTTCCCCGACTTCCGCGAAGGAGCGCAGCGTGTGCGTCCATCCCCGCCGCAGGTCGGTAAAGCGGGCCAGGATGCGCAGCGCTCGCGTGCGCTCAGAGACGTGCAAGCGGCGCGGGGGACTGCCGTCACGCGACATCCACGCGCCTTCGCCGGGCGTTGCCCAGAAAGTGCGGCCACGGGCCGGAAAATCGAGCGCGGCGAGGATCGGGAGGCCGTCCTCCACCAGGGCCACCGACACCGCGAAGTCGTCGCGCCCGGAGATGAATTCCTGGGTGCCGTCCAGGGGATCCACCACCCAGATGTGGCGGCAGTCGAGGCGGTCCGCGCTGTCCGCGGTTTCCTCCGAGAGCCAGCCGGCGTCCGGAGCGAGGACGGACAGGCGGGCGTGCAGGATGCGATTGGCCTCCAGGTCGGCGGCC
>VGFD01000839.1 GCA_016868975.1 Armatimonadota bacterium
TCGCCCAGCGCCCGAATAACCGCCGAGCCTCCAGGGAAGAGGGGGATGGCGGTAGCGTGCTTGGCCACCCCATCGTAGATCC
This sequence comes from Armatimonadota bacterium, assembly GCA_016868975.1. Lineage (GTDB taxonomy): Bacteria > Vulcanimicrobiota > Xenobia > RGZZ01 > RGZZ01 > VGFD01. The sequence goes on from VGFD01000839.1 coordinate 83, forward strand.
GGAACATCTTGCGCGTGCGCTCGTCCGGAATCTCCGCGATCATTTCCGGATCCGTGCCCACGCTGACGCGAGACGTCGTGTCGCGGAGCGTCAGGGAGAACAGCCACTGAACCGGCTTGCTGGCGATGTACTTCAGGAACGTGAAGGCCTCTTCCTGGACCTTGCTGGCCTTCGGAATGCACAGGCCTCCGGCGTGGGTGTAGCCGCCGGGCTTCGTGAGGTAGGGAAGCGGGGCGATCATCACCTTCCCGCGGACCGTGCTCGCCGGGTTCGTGTTGACGAAGATCGCATGGGACACGTACGTTTCCGCCATGGCCCCCTTGCCCGTGGCGATCAGGTCCCGGACCTCCGCAAACGTGTACTGGCTCGCTCCCGGCGGAACGATCTTGTGTTTCAGCTTCAAGTCCACGATGTGCTCGAGGGCCTTGACGCCGATCGCCGAGTCGAACGCCGGCATTCCCTTGTCGTCCAGGTATTTCCCTCCCGACGTAAACAGCGCGTTCACGAAGCTTTGCACGACCTCCTTCCCGGCCATCACGGCCGGCGACCCCTGATACGCATAACCCCACACGTCGATGACCCCGTCCCCGTTGACATCGATGGTCAGCTTCTTGCCGTAGTCGAGGCGCTCCTGCCACGTCTTCGGCGGTCCGGGCAAACCGGCTTTCTTGAAGAGTTCCTCGTTATACATCAGGACCATGGCGTCCGAGGCGTTGGCGGGAAGGCAGTACAGGCGCGGCGTGCGCTTGCTCGAGATCTGCGGGTACGTGAAGATCGCGCGAGCCCCGGGGTACAGGTCGCGCAGCGTTGCCTCGTCAAGTTTGATTTTCGGATTGTGGCTTCCATCCAACGGGACGACGAGGTCTCTGTCCATGAATTCCTCGACCGCCCCCCACTCCGTGAAGAGATCCACCTCCGCTTGGCCTGCGCTGAATTGCGCAAGCAGTCGCTCCTCGTAGCCCCCCCGCGGAAACCCCGCATCCACCATCTCGATGTTCGGGTGGAGCGTCATGAACGGCTTGAAGAACATGCTCACCGTGACTTGGTCCGTCGAGCCGGTGGGTGCGCCATAGACGACCTTCGTCCGAGCCGACGCGGCGCCGGCGAGGGAGAAGGCGAGAAGCGCCGTCCCGAGCACCAGGGCGGCGAGGAAGCGATTGCGCCACAGAGTTGAGATCCTTTTCATTGTCCATCCCTCCTTCTTTCGCAGCCAGTCCCTGCTACCCTCGCAGCCAGTCCTTGCTGCGCCGGTGGCCGCCCCCGTCGATTCAGCCTTCCAGGCTCGCGTCGGGTTTCAGGCCCAACTGCTTGTAGTATATGCGGCGCCATTTCAGGTCCTGATCCAACACTTTCAGCGCGAGATCCGCAACCACCTCGGCCTTTTCCTGCGGCACGACCACCACGCCGTCGTTATCGCCAATGACGACATCTCCCGGTCGAACAGATACCCCGCCACACTCGATCTGAACGTCCTCCGCGGCCAAGTACAAACGGACTCCGCCGTGGGTGCACGTAATGGAGCGTGCGTACATGGGGTACTTCTGGAGTTCAATCTGTTCCGTATCCCGGCACCCGCCGTCAAAAACCGTCCCGACAACACCGAGGGCCATGGCCCTTAGGGAGATTTCGGATCCCCAGAATCCGTGCGGAATCCGCTCTCCGGACTGATACACGAGGACCGTGTCTTTCAGACTCTGTCCCCTTCGCAGGAACTCGTCCACCGGGTTCTCCCAGTCCCGCACCCCCTTGTCGCCCTCCTTCAAATACACATAGCCGACCTGCGTTTTCATCATGTAGTCTTCAAAAGAATCGAAGCGCCAGTATTCGCGCCGACGCAGGAGCTGGAAGGTCTTCGCGATGCCGACCATCCTCACCGGTTTCCACACGGGACGAATGGCGGCA
>VGFD01000840.1 GCA_016868975.1 Armatimonadota bacterium
GCAGGCCCGCGAGCGCGTCCTCGACGCGGTCCCACACCTGCACGCGATGATTGCTGCGGTCAGCCACGAAGAACTTGCCATCCACCGCCAGCGCGTCGCCAGGCAGGTTGAACACTCCCGCGCCGCCGATGCGGAACGGGCGGCTGTCCGTGCCGAATTCCTTCACCGGCCACACGCGGACTTCCTGACCCTCGAACGGCGCGGCGCAAAGATGATTCCCGTCGCTATTGAGCCGGCCGGGGTTCGATACGTCGAGCGTCAGCTTCGGTTCGCTGTCCGCATCGGGGATGCCATCCCAGACGTAGATGCGGTTCGCCTGCCGATCCGCGAGATAGAAGTGCTGCGCGTCCACCGCCACGCCGGTCAGCTCGCGCAACTCGACGCTGCCGATGCGCCCGCGCAGCGTCACGTCGGGCAACTCGCCGTTCAGCGGCAGCTTCCGCCAGATGAAGACCGTGTCGCGGCCGGCAAGCGCGAGCGTTGCGCCGTGCGCGGCGTTGTCCCACGGGCCGTCGGGCAGGTGATAGACGAAGTCCGGGAGTGCGGCGCTTTCGTCCGGCACGCTGCGCCAGACGAAGAGCTTCCGGTCGAAGTCCGACGAGACGAAGAGGCTGTTGCCATCCGTTGCCACCGCCGGGTTTTGGATGAAGTGATTTTCCGTCCAAGTGTCCTGATCGGTGCGGTCGCTGCCGACGGCGAAGTCCGCCGGTTGGTTGTCGCGCGTTGGCAGCGCATTCCAGCCAAGAATGTGGTTGCCGTTGTAGGTGCAGATGTAGAGCCGGCCGTTCCCAATGACGGCGTCCGGCCCGTCGCCGTTGCGGTAGGTGGCCGGGCGCAGCACTACGTCGGCGTCGGCGTTCGCGGCGCGTGGGGCTTTGTTCCAGAGATAGACCGACTGGATGCCGCCGACGATGAGCTTGCCATCCGCCGTGAACGAACCCTTGACCCACTCGTCCCAGCGCCAGTCCGGCGTTTGCGCCGCGGAAGTGGGGAAGGAATTCCAGACCATCGTCGCGGGCCGGGAGCGCTCCCCGAAGTTGTGGTCGCTCAAGGCGAAGAAAGTATTGCCGTCGCTCGTGATGTTGCGCGGCGTGCCCGCTCCCTCGGGGCGCAGGATGAAGTCGGGAGGCTGCTGGTCGCGCGTAGGAAAGGAGTTCCACACCAGCACCGCCGCGCCCCGCGTGGCGACGACCGCGAGTTTGGCGCCGTCCGTCCAGACGCCCCACGGCCAGCCGAGGCGCATGCCGCTAAACCGTCGGCTGCTACCGGGGCGGTCGGCTCCGCCGCCATCGGAGAGCCCACCGAGTTCAAACACCAGGTCCGCTGGCTGAGCGTTGCTCGTCGGAAACGAATTCCAAACCAGCACGCGGTCGTTCTCCGTGTCCGCCACGGCGATGCGCTGGCCATCGGGTGTGATGGCGACGTTGCCGGGCCAGTTCAACTGGTGTCGGCCCGCGCCGGAGTTGTTCTGCGTGAAGTCCGGCTGGCCGAGCACGAGGTCCGGGAGCGTGTTGCCGACCGGCGCGGACTTCCAGATGAGCACGCGGTTGTTCCAGCGGTCGGCAACGAGGAGCGCCTTCCCATCGGTGGCGAGGCCGGAGGGATGGTTCAGCAGCAGCGGGCCGCCGGAGTTGTTGAAGCCCTTGGTGCCCAGCGCAAGGTCAGCGTCCTGCCCAGTGACGAACGCGCCGGCCTTGGCCTCCGGCGCGGAGGCATACTTCGACGCGATGCGCTCGACGCGAATCGCGTCGCGTCGCTCGGTGGCGCGCGGTTCCTGGCCCGGCAGGGCGGGTGCGACTACAGCCAGAACGAAAACGATCCCACATGCGATGAAGATGAGCCTGCTCATTATTCCTCCCAAACGCCGTTACTCCGCCGCCGAACAGTTAAGTGTGCCGCACGCAGTGTAATACCCAGATTATGCGCCGAACGGGCTTATAGCGACTGAACCGGACAGGGCTCCGTCAAAGTCTCCCAAGT
>VGFD01000841.1 GCA_016868975.1 Armatimonadota bacterium
ACGGGACCCAGGTGCGCGAAGCAGACCTTGTGATAAAACTGCTCGGTAAACGCCTTCAGGTCGACGTTGGCGGCGTCCATGACGGCGTAGAAGTCGCGGCGGGCCTCGGGCTCGATATAGCCGGCCGTCACGGCGACCGACTTGATGCCGCGCTCGCGGCACGCGGCCGCGGTGTCCATCGCGTACTCCGCCCAGATGACCGGGTCGTTGTAGGTGAACGCCACGCTGCGGCAGCCGGTCCGCACCGCGGCCTGGGCGATGGCCTCGGGAGTGGCGATGGCGCTCAGTTTCTCGATTTCCCGCGCCTTGCTGATATCCCAGTTCTGGCAGAAGCGGCAGCCCAGGTTGCAGCCGGCGGTGCCAAAGGAGAGGACGGCCGTGCCGGGGAGAAAGTGGTTGAGCGGCTTTTTCTCGATGGGATCGACGCAGAAGCCGGTGCTGCGGCCGTAGGTGGTGAGCATCATCTCGCCGCCGATGTTCTGGCGGACGAAGCAGAAGGCGCGCTGGCCCTCATGGAGCCTGCAGCGGCGGGGACAGAGACGGCACTCGATGCGGCCGTCGTCGAGCGGCTGCCACCAGCCTCCGGGGCGGATTGCGGGATCCGTGTTCACCCCCATGCGAGCGTCACCTCATGCGGTTTGTTCCCGCGCCGCGGCGGCCGCGGCGGCGTCGGCCTCGGCGAGCGCCTCGTCCATGCGCGTCCGTGTCACCTCCATCAGGCGGTCCACGTCGTCGGCGGTCATCCCGGCGGTGGAAATGGGCTCCAGGATGCGCACCTGGATGAGCCCTCCAGGGGCGCGCAGGCGCTTCGGATCCACGGCGTATTGCTGGAGGCTCTGGGCCACCGGCACGATGGGCACCTGGGCCTCGACGGCGAGGTGGAATGCGCCCTTCTTGAAGGGGCGCATGGGACGGTTGGGATTTCGGGTCCCCTCCGGAAACACCCAGATGGAAACCGACTTTTCGCGGATGATCTGGGCGGCCTTCTGCAGCGACGCGACCGCCCTGTCGCGCCGCTTGCGATCGATCAGAATGTTTCCCATGGCGTAGAACATGATGCCGAAAAACGGAACCAGCAGCACTTCCTTCTTGCCGGTAATGATGGTCCTGGTGGGGTACAGTTGCCCGTAGACGAACAGGTCGATGTCCGACTGGTGGTTGGCCACGTACACGCACGGCTGGTTGTCGTAGAGTCGTTCCTCGTTGAGAACCTGCACCTTCAGGCCGAGAAACCGCCGCGCGCCCCAGGCGCAGACCCGGCCGAAGCGCTTGCCGTTGCTGGGGTCGCGGAAGCGCAGGAGCGACATGAAAAATCCGTAGACGCACGAGCTGAAAAACCAGAGGCCGGCCGGCACGGACTTGACAAGAAAAAGCAGCGTAGCGGCCGGCGTGTCGCGCGACACGCCCGGGTCAGTCGTTGGCTCGTAAGGAGAAGCTACTTGTGTCACGCGCCGCTCAGACATTGATCCGCTCCAATAATTGCTCTGCCTCCGGGCGGGTTCGCGGGTCCGTGGCGGCGGCGCGCAGGACGTCCCCGGCTTCCTCACCGCGGCCCAGGCGCAGCAGCGCGTCCCCCAGGCGGAGACGAAAAAACGGGTTCCCGCCGTCGCCCTGAACGGCATGCACCAGGTGGGGGAGCGCGCCCGCGGCGTTCCCGCCGGCCAGCAGCAGGTAGCCCAGAAAGCCGCATGCCGTGGGGTCGCCGGGGTTGAGCGCCACCGCGCGCTGGAATGCGCCCAGCGCGCTGCCCGCGTCGCCCCCCTCCAGCAGGCTGAACGCGAGGTGGAGGCAGAAGCGGGGATTGTCCGGCTCCAGCCGCACCGCCCGCGCGAACGAGCGGGCCGCGTCGCCGGGACGCTTCATCTCGTCGAGCAGAACGCCCTTCTGGAAGTGTCCGTTGGCCTCCTCGGGACGCTCCTCGAGGCCGCGGTCGAGCAACGCGAGGGCGTCCGCGGCGCGACCCTCAAGGCCGGCCAC
>VGFD01000842.1 GCA_016868975.1 Armatimonadota bacterium
CGTAGTCAATCTCGCGCCGGTTCTCGAACTGATTCCACATATGCGCGTGGATTGCGAGCCGGATCCCCTCGGCCCGCAGCCCGGCGCCGAGCCGGTTGAGCACCGCCGACATGTGCCCGAGATCCTCGGGCGTGGTCCCCGTGGGACGCCGCGGCCCCAGATTGATCTTCAGGTGCGTGCAGCCAAAGTTGCGGATGAACCGGCCGAGCTTGAGATGGTCCTCCACCAGCTTGCCGTGCCGCGCCGGATCCTCGAAGTGCGTCTCGAGCGGCCCGCCGTTTGAGATCGTGACAAACCGCACGCCGATATCATCCATCCGCTTCTTGAGCTCGTGGGGCTTCTCCCAGTAGTCGACGAAGTAGTGGATGAAGCTCTCGACCCACCGGTAGCCGACCTCGTGCGCTTCGCGGAACGACAGGAAGACATCGCTCTCCCAGCCGCCCCGCGTGTTCGTCGTGATCCCGGCCTTGACTTGAGCCTTCGAAGCCGGAGCGGCCATCGCCGCCCCTGCTCCCGCCGCCGCCAGAAACTCCCGCCGTGTCGCCATGGCAAACCTCCTTGCGCGCTAGTTCACTTTTTCGCCCGAGATCAACACCTGGTCGATGCTCCGGGCGTTGCTGATGTTTTCGAGCGGATTGCGGACCAGCACCACCAGGTCGGCCCATTTCCCCGCTTCAAGCGTTCCCAGGTCCTTGGACACCCCAAGATACTCGGCCGCGCTCGACGAGAACGACTGAATGATCTGCTGGGGCGTAAGGCCTGCCTCGGCCATCAGGTCCATCTCCATGTGTTCGAAGTAGCCGGAGAAGCGTCCGGGAGGGCCCGTGTCGGTGCCGAACCCGATCTTGACGCCCGAGTCGGAGAGCTTCTTCAGATTCTGCTGCGCCATGAACTCGGGCGCCTGCACTCCGGCCACCGCCTCCGGGTCGGCGCCCTTGAGGAAGAACTCGTCCTTCAAGAACGCCGGGGTTTTGGCGTAGGTGAACGTCGACACCTCGCGCGTGAAGGTCGGAATCTGCCAGGTGCCGTTCTTCTTCGCCATGCCGATCAACGCCTCGTTCACCGGTTTGTCCCGCACGCTGTGGGCAAAGGCGTAGAGCCCGGCTTCGGACAGCTTCAGGGCGTCGTCGTGGTAGAACACGTGGGCTGCTACCTTCAGCCCGTGCTTGCGTGCATTCCCGATGATCGCCTTGCACAGGTCAATTGAGATCTTCTTCTCCTTGCCCAGGTGGTCGTCCACCCAGATCTTGACCAGGTCGACCTTCTTTGCCGCGAGCTCATTGACATCGGCTTCGACCTCAGCCGATGTCTTGACCTCGAACGGCACCCCCTTCATCCCGGCCATGGTGGACGGATAACCGTCGGCACCGGTGAATCCGCGGCCTGCTGTGAACACCCGCGCCGTCGTAGCCCGGCCCGAGCGCTGCTCGTCGCGCACTCCGAAGATCACGTCCGTGTCCGAGCCCATGCTGACCACGGCGGTGACGCCGTAGCGGGCATAGGTGTTGAGCTGCTTCATCAGGTTGTCCTTGGTGTAGAAGCTCTGGTCCTGCTTGACGCCTTTGACGTTGCCAACGTGTCCGTGGAGATTGATGATGCCAGGCATCACGAACTTGCCCGCGAGATCTGTGCGCGCCGCACCTGGAGCGGCGGGAGCCCCCGATTTCGGACCCGCATAGGTGATGCGGCCATCGGTGATCACGATCGCCGCGCCGGGCACGGCATCGCGCCCGGTTCCGTCAATCAGGGTGAAGTTCTCAAGGACCTTCGTGTTGGCCGCCTTGGCCGGGTCCTGGGCGGGCGGCCCGCTCGCGCACGAGCTAAGCATCGCCACGCAGGCAAGAAAAACAATTGCGGATCGATTCATTGGACTGGAGGTACTCCTAGCTTGGGGATTGTACCAAAGGCCAGGGGATCCCGTTGTCCGCGCCCGCTCAGTTCAACTCGAACTCGACGTTCCGCTCCCGGTTC
>VGFD01000843.1 GCA_016868975.1 Armatimonadota bacterium
TGGCGGGGTGGCGCATCCTCGTGTGGGCGCGCTCGCCGTCGGGTAAGACGCTGATCGGCAGGGCTTTTCTGCGCATGCCCCTGGTCGGCCCGGTCATGCTGAGCGTGGAAACCCAGCGGGTGTGCGAGGGGCTGGGCATTCTGTACGGGTGCGGAATTCCCATGGTGACGGCGCTCAACCAGGTGGCGGACATGTGCACGTTTGAGCAGACCCGCGAGGCGGTGAAAACCGTGGCGTCCGACCTGCAGCAGGGAGTGCGGCTCTCGCTGGCGCTGAAAAGCACCGGATTTTTTCCCGCGGTCGTCATTCACATGGTGGGCGCCGGAGAAGAGGCCGGCCAGTTGACGCACCTGCTGGAAAAAGTCTCCGAATATCAGGAAATGCAGATCCGCGCCAGCCTCGAGCGCTTCGCCGCGGCCATCGAGCCCGTCAGTATCGTGGCCATGGGAATTCTCGTAGCCGGGATTATCCTGGTGGTTTTCGCGCCGCTTTACCAGGTGATCGCGACGCTGGACTAGTGTGACGCCTGGCGGCGCTGAAGGACACCCGGTGAAAACGCCAGAAGGGGCGGCCATGCGTGTCCTGGCGGTGGCCCTCCTCCTGGTCTGGGTGTGCGTGCCATGCCGCGCCGGCCCGGCCGGACGTCCGCACACCGTGGCGCTTACCACCGATCGTCCGGCCGCCATCACGTACACCGTGCAGGCGCGCGGCGGGACCCCGCAGACGTTCTCCGAGCCCGGGCCGCAAAACGAATTGCGCATCGAAGTCCAGCGCGATCGGGCCGGGTGGCTGCCGGCGCTGAAAATCCGCGCGACCAGCCCGGGCAACCCGTTTTTTCATTACGAGAAGCAGTGGGAGGGGCACTCCAAGCAGGTGCACTACGAGGGCACCAGCGGTCTGGAGGAGGACGCACTCCACCTGGACCTGGACCTGGTGCTGGACTGGGGACCCGTGGCGGCGGCGCTGCTTGCCGTGCTCGGGGTGGTGGCGGCCCTCGTGCTGCGCCAGCGCGGCGCGCTCACCGGGAAATTGGCCCAGGCGCAGAAAACCATCGCGGCCACTCGGGAGCGGCTCACGGAGGCCGAGCTGCAGACCGGTCTGTTTCCCGCGGACGGCTCCAATCCGCGCACCATCGGCCAGTACGAGGTGGTGGACCGGCTCGGCGCCGGCGGCATGGCGGTGGTGTACCGGGTGCGCAACGAGCGCGGCGAGGAGTTCGCCCTCAAGCTGCCGCTGCCCAACTGCCTGCAGGACGAGGAATTCAAGCGCCGCTTCCGGCGCGAGCTGAAAATTGGCGTGCGGCTCATGCATCCCAGCCTGGTGCGCATCATGGACGTGAACGGCGGGGAGGAGGGTGAGGCGTATCCGTACCCGTTCCTGGTGATGGAGCTGGTCCGTGGGCGCACGCTGGAGGAGATCGACCGCCCGGTCCCACTGCACACCGCGCTGCGCATCGCGGGCGAGATGCTGGACGCGCTCGCGTACGTGCACGCGCACGGCGTGATCCACCGCGACGTCAAGCCCAGCAACGTGATGATGACCGAAGGCGGGCGCGCCAGGCTGATGGACTTCGGGGTCGCGCATCGTGATGATACCGTGCTGGCGGGCGGTCGGCGCCTCACCCGGACCGACGAGATCCTGGGGACGCCCGCGTACATGCCGCCCGAGCAGATTGCGGGCCAGCAGATTGACGCGCGGGCCGACCTGTACGCGCTGGGCATCCTGGTGTACGAGATGCTGGCCGGGCGTCTGCCGCTGCCCGATGATCCCATGCAGGCCATCTTCATGAAGATGACCGAGGATCTTCCGCCGCTGGTCGGGTTTCCGGCCGCCGTCGCCGAGTGGCTGGACCGCATGATCGCGCGCGATAGGGAGGCACGTTTCGCCACCGCGGAGGAGGCGCGCGCCGCGCTCAACACGCTCATGCCGTAGGCATTTGTCAGCGTTACGACGAACGCCGCCTACCGTGA
>VGFD01000844.1 GCA_016868975.1 Armatimonadota bacterium
CTTCCCGGCCGCGCGCTTGCAGCCGCCTTTCTTCGACATGGCGGCGGACGACGCGGCGAACTACGGCGCCACCTGCGTGACCATTGGCCACGAACTGACCCACGGCTTCGACGACTCGGGCGCGCAGTTCGACTCGAAGGGGTATTTGAGGGAATGGTGGCAGCCCGAGGATTTCGCCCGCTTCAAGACGCTGGCCGACCGCGTGGAGCACCAGTATGACGAGTTCGAGTACGACGGCCAGAAGGTCGACGGCGGCCTGGTCAAGGGCGAGGCGATGGCTGACCTGGGCGGTCTGGAGCTGGCCTACGCGGCGCTCCAGAAGTCCCTCAAGGAGAAAGGGCGTCCGGAGAGCCGCGACGGGTTCTCACCGGAGCAGCGCTTCTACCTGGGCTACGCCCTTTGCCGCGAGGAGGCGCAGCGCAAGGAGGCCGCGCACCTGCAGATCACCACCGACCCGCACCCGCTGGGCGAGTTCCGCGTGAACGGGCCGCTCTCGAACCTGCCGGAATTCCACAAGGCGTTCGCGTGCAAGCCGGGCGACAAGATGGTGCGGGCCGAGGAGAAGCGGACCCACCTCTGGTCTTAGCGGGTGCCGCTGAGCGCCGACCCCATCGCGGCTTTCTGCGCAATGCAGTCGTCCTGGAGTTGCTGCAGCACCACGGAGAACGTCTCGACCGCGTTCTCCAGGCTGTTGCTGCGCAGCCTGTCCTGGGCGCTGATCTTGCTGTACGGCGCGATGACCTGCGTCCGCAGGTCCTTCTGCATGGCGAGCGTCGCGTTGAGGACGGCTTGCGCGGCGCTGAGGCGGACCCGCATGGCGCCGACGTCCTTGGAATCCCTGGGGGTCGGCGCCGTATCCAGCTCGGTGCGCGGGCGGTTGTAGCGCGCGGCCAGGCTGTCCAGGTTCGACCAGGCCGTGGTCTGCCAGCTCGCCCACTGGGCGGCGGCGCCGCTGGGATTCGGTTGTGCGGCCGCCAGCTTGAGGTCCGCCTCCGGCCCCAGCAGGCGCTGCGCCTTCTCCATTGCCGCGCGCAGGTTGGCGTTGCTGGCGAGCTGCAGGCGAGAGAGGTACTCCGCTTGCAGGCGCGCCTTCTCGCGCAGGTACTCGTTGGCCGGGATCTCGTTGGTGACGTACGCATAATGCAGGCTGGCGTAGCGGCTCACCAGGTTGTGCGGCTGGCCGAGGGGCTGCGCGGCCACCGCCTTCCAGAACTTTGCCTTGGCCGCGGCCACCTGCGCCGCTTGCTGGGACGGCGGGGGGATGGTTCCGATGGGGCCCACTTGCGACTGCAGCAGGTTCTGCTCGGCCTTGAGGACGTTGCAGTCGGTGAGGAAGTACCGATACGGGTTGTTGTAATCGGTGGGCATCTGCGGCGTCAGGCCGGCGCAGTCGGCCTGAGCGAGGCCGGGAGCCAGCATCAGACAAAAAGCCAGGAATGCGATCAGAACGCGCATGAGCGGTACCTCTCTCCCTGTAAACGGCGTCTCGGCGCCATCCGCACCGCGCGAATGCCGCATGCACCGCGTAAAGCTTTGGGCCCGGGGGAGTTAGGCGCGGCCCGGCGCTATTCTTGGATCAGGGGGACGTAGTCCCCGATAAGCCCGAGCTGGTCGAGCAGGCGCTCGGCGCGTGGCAGGGTCAGGCCGAAGCGCCGCCAGTCGGGCGGGCCCACACGGCCCGTCGTATCGAAATAGCACTCCATCCATGCGTCAAGATAGCGCTTTTCGTCGCGCAAGGTCACAACCGAAAGCATTCCGAACGCCCCCCTCCTCGGAGTTGAAAACCACGTGCCCACATCATAGCACCGGGCTCATACTTGGCGAATCGGTCGCCTGGACGGAGAGGAGTGGTCCCGAAAGACCGATAAGGTTCGAGGAGGTCCCGGCTGAGTAAGTCGCTTATCCGGCGAGCGGGTTGACGTGGTTTGCAGACAGGGGGGGCGGCGGTGCCCGGAGTAGAGGCGC
>VGFD01000845.1 GCA_016868975.1 Armatimonadota bacterium
CTACGGAGTGATCATGGATCCGACGCCAGACAAGGGGCGCTCCATGCGCGACCGCGCCGAGGAGGTTGCGGCCACCTTCGTCGACCATGGCAGCGGGCTCAGCCTTCCAATCTGGCCGGAAGGCGTTCCTGCCGAATAGCACAGATTTGACTTCCAGCGAGGAAGGTCAGAGGGCCTTCCTCGTGCTTTTTGTTAACAAGCGATGCTTGCGACGGGGCGTCTTCCCTGGCATAGTACGGCGGGACCAACAAGTCCGGCAAAGTGCCGGCACAGCAGGGGAGACAATCTGCATGTCCGTCCACGCGCTCTCACCACGAGCGAGTTTTGCGAACGCGGGCGCGTTCCTGACTCCGAGCATCGCAAAGCCCACGCCGCTGCAAATCGCGCCGGCCACCGCCTCGCGTCCCCAGGACGACGCCTGGAGCGTGACCCTGGGCGCCGGAAAGGGCGCGCTGTACTCCCAGGCGGCGCTCCCCTCGTTTCTGTATCCGGCCATCAGCGGCGCCACGGCGGCCGAAAGAGCCGTGATACTGGAAACGCTCGACGCGCTTCCGCTCAAGGACGTCAGCACCATCGGAAGCATCAAGATGGTCCCCCACATCGGCAACCCGTACGGCGGGAACGGGCTCGTCCTGGGCGCCACCCGGGTGTTGACCGGGGACATGGAATTGTCCCGTTTCGGAAATTCGCTGCGCGAAGTCCAGGGATTTGCCGGTCCCACCGGCCGCTTTGAGCCGAGTGACACGGTCAACCCGGCCATGCTGCGCGGTACCCTCGCCCACGAGGTCGGACACGGGCACGACTACCAGGGCGGATTGGTCCGCATGCTGACCGGCGGCGAAGAGTCGCACGGCGGGCCCTGGGGAGAGCCGCCGCACGTGAGCAAGTACGCGGAAACCACGGCCCGCGAGGATTTTGCCGAATCCTACCAGCGTTATCATCTGGACCGCGAGCAATTGCGCGGGACGCCGTCCTACGATCGGCCAGGCCTCAGCGCGGAAAAGCGCGCCGCCATGGAGGAGTCCGAACGGCTGAATTTTGCCGAGCGCGTCGTCGACAATGAAATGTTCCGCGAGACCGGCCGGAAATTCGGAGAAATTACCTCCGCCGCGCCCATCTTGCGGACCGGTCTGGCGCTGGTGGGACAACTTGCCACCCTTTCCCTGATTACGGGCGGGGTCAGCAGGACATTCTCCGGGATTGCAAACGGCAACGGCCACGCTACCGTGCGCGGGGCGCTTGACCTGGGCGCCGGCCTCGGGCTGGGATTTGCCTACGCAAATCCGCTGCTTGGCCCGGCTGCACTGGCGCTGCTGGGCGCGAAGGCCGGACTGGATCGCGCGGACCGTGACGCGGCCGCTCCAAACTCGTCGCACGCCACTCCGAAGGTGGCCGCCGCGGCTGCCGTGGGCGGCGCACTGGGTGGCGTGGCCGGTGGCGTGGTGGGCCCTCTGGGCGGCACCGCGCTGGGCTATACGGTGGCCGGTCCCATCGGCGGCGTGGTCGGACTGGTGGTGGGCAGCGTCAGCGGGTTTGCCCTGGGCAGCGCCCTCGGCGCCGAGGCGGGAATCGCGATTGCGAGCTAGCGGCCGAGTCCGCGCACGATCAAGATGCTGATCTCGTAGAGCAAAATCATCGGGATCGCTACCACCGTCTGGGTGAGCGCATCAGGGGTGGGCGTCGCGACGGCGGCCACGATAAAAATAATCAGGATGGCATAGCGCCGCCCATTGCGCAGCATCGTGGAATTCACCACCCCGACCAGCGCCAGCGCGACGATCACGATGGGCATCTCGAAGATGAGCCCGCAGACGATCGTGAGCAGCATGACAAAGCCGACGTATTCCGACACCGAGATCATCGTCTTGATGTTCTCGTCCTGGAAATACTTCTGGAAATTCAGAAAGAACCCGAGCGTGGTGGGCAGCAGCGCGTAATGAGCGAACAGCGCGCCGC
>VGFD01000846.1 GCA_016868975.1 Armatimonadota bacterium
GATCGGCGAAGGCGAAACCGCCATCGTCAGGGTGGTCGAGGACCTGCGGCGCGGCGCCCTGCAGCCATTCTATCGCACCCAAGGATGGGTCGACCTCACCCGGGTCCCGCCGCCTCGCTTCGACATCATCGGGGACATCACGCGCTTCAACAAGATCCCGCTGCACGCCACGCGCGGCTGTCCGTGGAACTGTAAATTCTGCTCCATCGTGCCCATTTTCGGCCACAAGATCCGCAAGAAGACGGTCGACCAGGTCATTGCCGAGATCGAGATGGTCAAGGCGATGTATCCGAATCCCTACATCACGTTCGGCGACGAGAACATGTTCGTGGATCGCAAGTACGCGAAGGAATTGCTGCGCCGCATGGTCCCGCTGAAGGTGCGCTGGGAGTGCTACACCGACGTCTCGGTGGCGCAAGATGACGAATTGCTCGAGCTGTGCCGAGATTCTCACTGCGTTGAATTGCTCATCGGCCTGGAGAGCCTCAGCCGCGAGACGCTGCACGAGCAGGAACCCTGGAAGGCGAAGCAGTTCGACAAGTACGACGGGTGGGTGGAGGCCATCCGCAAGATCCAGTCGTTCGACGTCGGCGTGATGGGACTGTTCATCGTGGGCTTCGATCAGGACGACCGGGGCGTCTTCCGCCGCATCAAGCAGTTCATCGACGACACCGACCTGTACGACGTGGACTTCGCGGTGCTCTGTCCGATTCCGGGCACTCAGATCTACAACGACATGAAAGCGAAGGGGCGCATCCTCACCGAGAATTGGGACGAGTACACCTGGATGCACGTCAATTTCCAGCCGCTCCAGATGACCCCCATGGAATTGCAGGAGGGCCTGCTCTGGCTTTTCCGCGAGGTGTGCACCATCGAGTGGCTGGAGCGTCGCCGGCAATATATGAGAGCGTTCTACGCGCGCCTCTTCGACGATCCGACGCGGGCCTGGGGTGCCCACGACACGGCGCTCCGCAATCGGCTGCAGGAAGCCGCGTCGAAAGGCATCGGCGCGAGCCACTCGTGGCGACGCATCTCCTGACCCGCAGCCGGCTCTTCGATCCCGATTCGGTGGCCGTGTTCGGCGCCTCGCCCCATTCCGAGAGCCTGGGGCATCGCCTGCTGCGCAACCTGCGGGACGGAGGCTTCCACGGCCGACTGGTGGGGATTCACCCGCGCGGGGGAGAGGCGGCCGGAATCCCGCTCCAGGCACGGCTTGAGGATTCGGTCGACCTCGCCCTGGTCTGCGTGCCCCGCGACGCGGTCCCCGCCGTGCTCGACCAGTGCCGCGCGGCCGGCGTGCGCGCGGCGGCCATCCTCACCTCCGGTTTCGCCGAGTGCGACGCGGCCGGGGCCTTGCTGCAGCAGGAAGTCAGGCGCCACGCGGCCGACGGAATGGCCATCGTGGGGCCCAATGGCCTGGGCGTCTTCAACGGCGCCGGCCGCCAGGGGCGACTGGTGGGCACGTTCCTCGAGCTGGCCGCCGAAACGCGCCCGGGCGTGGTCTCGCTGCTCAGCCAGAGCGGCGGGTGCGCGGCCCTGCTGTTCGACGAGGCGCGGCGCCGGGGGCTGGGAATCGCGAAGATGGCCAGCCTGGGCAACATGGCCGGGCTCGGCTTTCGCGACCTGCTCGGCTACCTGGCCCAGGACGACGCCACGAAGGTGATCGGCGTGTTTGCGGAGGACCTGCGGGACCTCCCGCCGTGCCCGAAGCCCACCGTGCTGCTCATCGGCGGGCGCTCCGCCGCGGGGCGGCAGGCAGCCATGCGCCACACCGGGTCGGGGGGATGGGAGGGCGGCGCGCTCCCACCGGATTACCTCCTCGCGGAAGACAGCCAGGCCTTCTTTGACGCGCTGGAAGTGCTCTCGCGCTGCGCGCGTCCCCGGGGACGACGGGTGGCGATCGTGGGAAACTCCGGCGGCATGCTGGTCCTCGCGGCGGACGCCTGCGCGGC
>VGFD01000847.1 GCA_016868975.1 Armatimonadota bacterium
CGGCGCCGACGCCGCGCCCCGCGGAGCCCCCGCCCCGGCCGGTGCCGCAGGCCACGCCGGCCCCGACGCCGACGCCGCTCCCCGCGCAACCTGCGTCCCGGCCGGTGCCGCAGGCCACGCCCGTGGCCTACAACTCGCCGCCCCCGCCGCGCGGCAACGAGATGGTGAACCCGACCGACGGCAGCGTCCTGCTACGCATTCCGGGTGGCGCCTTCACCATGGGCTCCAACGACTCCAGCGACGAGAAGCCGCCCCACCGGGTGACTGTCGGGTCGTTCTGGATGGGGAAGTTCGAGGTGACCAACGCGCGGTATCGCCGCTTGGTCAAGGCCACCGGCCATAAGAGCACGGCAAACTGGCAAGGGTATGCTTCGAGATGGGGCGAGGACGCGCCGGTCGTGTACGTGTCGTGGAACGACGCCGCCGCATACTGCCGCTGGGCGGGCGGGCGCCTGCCGACCGAGGAGGAGTGGGAGTACGCGGCCCGCGGGAGCGAGGGACGCGAGTTCCCCTGGGGCGACACCTGGGACGCAAGCCGCTGCTGCAACCCCACCAACAGCGGCGGAAAGCCACGCCCGGTGGGATCGTTCCCGCAGGGTGCGTCGCCCTTCGGCTGCCTGGACATGGCGGGCAACGTCTGGGAGTGGACGGCATCCTGGTACGACCGCTACCCGGGCAACACCACAAGTGACAATTCCTTCGGTCAGAAAAACCGCGTTCTCCGCGGCGGTTCGTGGGGCATCGGCATGGTCGACGTCAACTTCCGCGGGGCCGACCGCTATGACTACGTGCCCGTCAGCGCCTACGGATATCTCGGGTTTCGTTTGGCGAGGAGTGCGCCGTAAAAGCCGGCGCGACACCGATGGCTGAAACGCTTCCACCGAAGGGCCAGCGACCCACGGTGAATCCGAGTCATCCCGCAGCCGAAGGTCTGCGGGCAAAGCAATCTGACTTCGAGCGTGTGCAAGCCTGGTATTGAGCCGCGAAATACAACTGGTTGGACCTCGAGCGATCAACTCGTAACAAGTCGGTTCTCGTCCACCACGCGGGCCTCGGGGCTCAACCGTAGCGTAAAGCCGTAGAGCCGTTCAAAGTGTGCACGCCCACCGCATCCGCGCCTGAGCGGGTTTGAGTAGCGCGCTTCAAATCGTCTAATTTCACCCGGCCGGGCAGTGATCTGGCTTGCGCAAGAATTCCCCCACTTCCGTATGCAACGCTGGGCCGCTGGGCGTGCATTACGGGTGGCAAATGCACGTCCGGCGTTGCATACAGGGTGCTCACGCGACGAGAACACCCCTCTGGCCATGCGTCACCAGAAGAAGATTGATGTCTTTCAAACGGCACAAATGTTCGATGGATGAGATCCCGCGGTCGGTCGCCCAGGTATCGGGAGAGGCAAACCTCGAAAATTTGCCGCTGGCGGGTTCACCCGATTTCGTGCGCCGCAAGTGGAGAGCGACTCGAAGTCCTCGGCTCAGTTGTCCCCCCGAGCGCACTCCCGGGTCAGGCGGACTCCTGATGCATCCCGCGCGGTTGAAGGAGCGCCTTCACGGACAGGTCCTCGTCGATGCCGTCCCAGTGGATGCCGATGCCGCGGCCGACAAGGCGCCAGTTGCGTCGCTCCTCGGCGCTTGCCTGACGGAGCCTGGGGAACCAGTCCAGGGGGACTGAAAGTGTACGCCCGTCGGTAAGATGCACCACGAGCGTGTCGTCGGTGGTCTCGACGGCGTCAGCTCTGGGCGGGTCAGGAACCGAAATATTCATTCCATCGCTCCCGGAACAACCTGGCGTTGCTCTCCACCAGCTCGTGCATGCGACGCCTTTCGGCGCGCTTGAAGCCTTCCGCGTAGGAGAGCGCCACCGGTGTCAGCCAGAATTTCGCGTACGCGTCCGCTTTTTCGACGTGAATGTGCGGCGGCTCGTTCCCCTCGTTGCTGAAGAAAAAGAAC
>VGFD01000848.1 GCA_016868975.1 Armatimonadota bacterium
CCCGACGCCACCTGCCGCTCGTGGATCTGCTGGTGGACGCCCGCACGGAGCTGTTTGAGTTGGCCGTCCGCGCGGGGCTCCGCGTGTTCGCCGCGATGCTCGAGGAAGACCGCACCGCGATCTGCGGCCCCCGGTATGCCCACGAGCCGGATCGGGCGGTCAGTCGCGCCGGCCACGTGCGCAGCGACGTGGTGCTCGGCGGCCGCACGGTCACCATTCAACGACCACGCGCCCGCACCGCGGCCGGCGAGGTGCCCTTGCCGACCTTCCAGCAGATGGCCGCGACGGATCCCCTGGATCGTCGCGTGGTGGAGTGGATGCTGGTCGGCGTTGCCACGCGACAGTACGCCCGCAGCCTGAAGCCCCTGGCCGACGTCGAGAGTCGTGGCACCAGCAAGAGCGCGGTCAGTCGCCGCTTCGTGGCGAAAACCCAGGCCCAGCTTGAGGCGTGGCAGTCTGCGCCCCTGGAGGGACTCGACCTCGTCGCCCTCCTGCTCGATGGCGTGCATGCTGGCGAGCATTGCCTCATCGTCGCGCTCGGGTTTGCCGCCGACGGGACGAAGCCTGCCTTGGGCATCTAGGAAGGCGCCACCGAGAACGCGGCCGTGTGCCAGAGCCTGCTCTCGAATCTGCAGAGTCGCGGGCTGCGAACCGACCGCAGCCTCCTGGTGATTCTTGACGGCTCGAAGGCCTTGCGGAAGGCGGTGCGAGAGATGTTTGGGGACCGCGCCCTCGTGCAGCGCTGTCAGGTGCACAAGCTGCGGAATGTGCTCGATCACCTGCCGGACCGCCAGCGGCCGTGGGTCAAGGCGATCCTGCAACGCGCGTACGAGAGCGCGAACGTAGCGACGGCAACCCGACTGCTGCGTGACCTGGCGACGCGACTCGAACGCGATCACCCGAGTGCCGCCGAGAGTGTCCGGGAAGGGCTGGAGGAAACGCTCACGGTGCTGCGCCTCGGACTCTCGGAGGCATTGCGCCGGTCGCTCAGCACGACCAACGCGGCTGAAAGCCTCATCAGTCGTACGCGGAACGTGAAGCGCAACGTCAAACGCTGGCGTGGGGGCCAGATGGTCCTCCGCTGGGTCACGGCCGGCGTCTTGGAGGCCGTCAAGGGCTTCCGCCGCGTGAAGGGACACAGGGAGATGCCGAAGCTCGTCGCGGCGCTGCGTACCCGTGATCAACAACTCGGACTTGTCACCGCCGAGGAGAACGTCGCATAGTATGAGCTGTCAATCGAGCCGCCGCTGAATTTCAACAGCCAACGGGACATCCCCTTTTCTCCTAGGAACAAGATGCAGCGTTTCGCGTCGAACGTGCTCCGCCGATTCTGCTTGGTGCCGTCGTGAGGATTCTTCTCACCGGCGCATCGGGTTTTGTGGGTCGGTCGCTGGTGCCCACACTTGAAGCGAGAGCACACGAGGTTCGAACTGCGGGCCGCGCCAACGGTCCGGCGCTCGAAGATGTCGATGCGGATTGGCGGCCACTCTTGGATGGATGCGACGCCGTCGTTCACCTTGCGGCGATGGTCCATGTAATGAAAGATGCCTCCGCTCTTGCAGGCAGGTTTCACGCCGTTAACGTCGAAGGCACCGCTCGGTTGGCTGCCCAAGCGGCAAAATGCGGGGTGAATCGCTTCCTGCTGCTCAGCAGCGTGAAGGTGAATGGCGAGTCCGGCCATTTATCAGAATCCAGCCCTCGGATCCCGATCGATCCATACGGGCGCAGCAAACGTGACGCGGAGGACGCCGTCCTCGGAGTCGGTCTGCGGACGGGGATGGAAATCGTCATCGTACGGCCGCCTCTGGTGTACGGACCAGGCGTGCGAGCAAACTTTGCAGCATTGGCGGGAGCCGTCAAGCGCGGGCTCCCACTTCCACTGGGTGCCATACACAATCGGCGGAGCCTTGTGGGAGTGAAAAATCTGTCGAGTTTGCTGGCAA
>VGFD01000849.1 GCA_016868975.1 Armatimonadota bacterium
TGCTCGACGCCGAAGTCGGGTGGCGCCTCGCCCGAGAGATGTGATCAATCATGAGAGACGGACCTCTTGAAGGAAATTGGTCAGAGCGGCATTCAATTGCTCGAGTGCGCGTTGTCCGCGAGCCGATCCGCAAGTGGGCAGTGACGCGGCGGGCCGGAAGCCGCGCGCGTGGAGGCGTACGTACAGCATGGCGATCCGGGCGCCCCGTTCGGTGATGCGATAGCGGTGACTGTCGGGCACACGTTCGATCAATCCGTGTAGCCGCAAGCGCCGCAGATCATAGGTGGTCTGGCTGGCGCCGTAGCCATTGACTTGATGTCCGCGCAGCTGGGCAACCGCATCGCGTACCTCGCGATGTCGAACGCCGGTCGGCGACAAGGCAAACAGACACAAGGTCTGCATCAGCGCGAGCACACGGCGGTCGCCAAAGCGGAGGCCGGCGGCGCGTTGATCATTGATGACAGCGGGCTGAGTGACTGTGTCGAGGTGGTCTTCGCCGATCAGGCAGTCGTGGCTCAGAGCTTCGACGTGCAATAACCGTCGGTTGGCGGCAAAGCCGATCTCCCGCAGGGCGGGCAGATTGCGGAGCGCACGACCAATGGCGAAATCGTAGGTGTCGTTAATCGTCGTTTCGGTGCGAAGGGCCTGACCCTCTTTGTGGTACTGCTTGATTCTTGACTTCTTGTAGTCGACGTGGAGCGAGGGCACGACGCCCTCAGTCAAGATGCGGGTGCGAAACCGTCCGGGGGTCCGATGGGTGACGCGGCGGTTGAAGATCAGCTGGGTCTGATCGGGACGGCCGATGTCGAGATTCTCGCGAATGACTTCTTCGAAGAACGCGCGGCCGGTGACGGGCCGATCGAGGACCTGCGTGAGCGCGAATTCCGCCTGCAGGATCGACAGCTGATAGCGGTAGCCGGCCTTCCGGTGGGCGGGCGCAAAGGGATGCGGCAGGCGGCGGAGCCATTTCCGGAACACGGCGTCGATCTTGTCGGCCGTGAGCGTGTCCGCGATCTGCTGGACCCGGGCTGCGGCCGTCGTCGAGCGGATGCCGTTGTCGAGGGGCTCAAACGGAATGCCGCGCTGGGTGAGCTGACGTTTGAGCCACTCGTGACCATTGAGACAGAGCTTGGCGGGATACGGGAAGTACGAACAGAACTTGATAAACAGCGGACCGAAGTCGCGGTCGACGATGTAGAAGTAGTAATGATTCGGCATCGCGGTCGAGCGGATGATCCACGGGTAGGTCTTGCCCTGGGCGTCTCGGCGCTTCTCGGTGCGGAAGACGCTCGCCTTTTCCTGAGCCTTCCCCACAAACAGGACGCCCTCCTCCCTGTCGAACCGCGCGAGATACTCCTGGGCGACGTCGTCTTTCCGGTGCCCCTTCTCGAACGTCACCAGATCGAGCCCTTCGGTCTCGACGAAGCGCTCGATGGCGGCGACGAACCGTTCGGTCATCGGGGCCACCACGGTGGTGGACGGCACGATGGCCTGGAGCTGCGACTTGACGAAGTACACGAAGCCGCCCCCGGTTTGGACCGACGGGACGTACGCGTTGAGGTACATCCGGTCGATGGCCTCCAGTTCGAAGGTGACGTGATCGGTGAGGATCTCAGCGACGCTTTTGCGTATCATCGTGACGGAGCTCCCGGAGAGCGCGGCCCATGTGGCCAACGACCCCCAGAGGGTCCATTACTTAGGCGCAGGGTGCAACCCTGCCATGCTCCCGGGGCTCCTCTTTTTCTAACGAGGCCCTGCCTCAGACCGGCCGGAGCCCTCGGCGTCCACCACAACATGCTCGACGGTCTGAGGCAGGGCCTCGTTAGCTCTATGGACGCAACGCCGGCCTGTCCGTTCCAAATTACGCTAGACGAACTCCCCCGTCTAGTATATTGTTCCCGCTGGTAGCCAGTTGGTCGTTGGTTCGAGGGATACTT
>VGFD01000850.1 GCA_016868975.1 Armatimonadota bacterium
AAACACTGGGTCGGCGACGGATTTCACGTCAGCAACTACCTGCCTTCGGCCACCGACTTCGAGAAGCGGATGAGCCCCTTCTTCCTGCTCGACTACCACGCGCCGGAGGCGTACTCGCCCACCACCCGGCGCCGAGGCGTGGGCACCCATCCCCACCGCGGCTTCGAGACGGTCACCATCGCCTACCAGGGCTCGGTGGCCCATCGGGACAGCGCGGGCAACGGCGGCGTCATCAACCCGGGCGAGGTCCAGTGGATGACGGCCGGCGGCGGCGTGCTGCACAACGAATATCACGAGGACAGTTTTGCGCGCGCGGGCGGGATCATGCACATGATTCAAATCTGGGTGAACCTGCCACGCGCCCACAAGATGACTCCGGCGAAATACCAGGCGCTGACCTTGGAGACGATTCCAGAGGTCGCGCTGCCCTCGGGCAAGGTGCGCGTGCTGTCCGGCGTATTCGAGAACACGCGCGGCCCGGCCAGCACTTTCACCGAGGCGCACTTGCTGGATCTGCGGCTACCCGCGGGCGCCGAGGTCCGCCTGCCCACGCGGCGCGACTTCAACACCGCGCTGCTGGTGCTCGGCGGCGAGATCGAAACAAACGGCTCCGGCGTGCTGACGGAAGGCCAGTTCGTGCTCTTCAACCACGACGGCGACGAGGTCTTCGTCTCGGCGAAGAGCGACGCCCTGGCACTGTTCCTGAGCGGCGAGCCCATCGAGGAGCCGCTGGTCCACTACGGCCCGTTCGTGATGAACTCGGTCGACGAGATCAACCAGGCGGTGGTCGACTTCAACAGCGGCAAGTTCGGCCACCTGGACGACTGACTGAGGAGAGTCGGGCCCAGGTGACCGCGAGCACGGGGCCGCCAATCCGTTCAGGAAACGCCCAGCAGCTCCACGTCGAAAATCAGCGTGGCATTTGGAGGAATTACCCCGCCCGCGCCCCGATCGCCGTAGGCCAGCTCCGGTGGGACGATGAGGCGACGCTGGCCGCCTACCCGCATGCTCGCAACTCCCTCGTCCCAGCCCTTGATGACTTCGCCTTGCGCGAGCGTGAACTCGAACGGCTCGCCGCGGTCACGGCTGGAATCGAACTTCGTGCCGTGGGTCAGCCATCCCGTATAGTGTACCTGGACGCGCTGCCCCGCCTGGGGCAACGGGCCGTCGCCGACCTTCACGTCCACGTACTTCAGGCCGCTCGGCGTGGTGACCGGCTCGCCCTCGACCGGCGGCGGCGGCGTCGGCGTCGCGATGTTCCAGCCTTCCTGAAATTGCTGCAGCAGCGCGCCGGCGGCCGATTTTGACTCTTCCGGCGAAAGTTCGTAGATGAGCGCCTCGGCCGGGTTTTGCGGGTTGCTGGAAATGCCGGTGCCGCGAAAACCGCCCTGGCCGTCCGCCTCGAAATTCGCGGCGCGCACCGCGTTTCCCAGCGAGGCGTCGGCAAACTCCATGCGGATGGGATTCCCCCCGGCGTCGCGCTGCTCCATGATGTACTTGAAGCGGTCGGACCCGTCGGCGGCGCGCGCGAACATCGCCCGCGACACGGTCCCGTCGGAATTGTGCGTCTGGACGTAGCCGTCCCGCGGCTCGACGTCGCCGGGGGAGCCGTCGGCCTGGACGCAGCCCTCCAGGGTGGCGGCGAACTGGCGGCGCGCCTCGGTCTGGGGCATCGAAGAGGTGACGTGCACGGGGTTGCCCTCCCTTTCAAACAGGCGAAAGGTAAAGATACCATCTCCAGGCCGCGTGGACCTCCCACGGGCCGCCGTGTTGGTGATGCCGGATTCGTCCATATCCGGAAAGCGGGGCTAGGGGGTGTTGACAATCACCGCACTACTGCGGACGCCACTCTGGGCCGACCTCTTGGTCCTCCGCGACTGCGCTCCTCAACGTACCCGAAAGTACGCCTGCGGTGCTCGTTTGTGCGGACCGGC
>VGFD01000851.1 GCA_016868975.1 Armatimonadota bacterium
GCGGGGCCACGAAATAGCCCAGGCTGTCGTCGACCGTCCCCTCGGCAATCGTCTCGCAGCCGTCATCGGCCTTCGCGAAGTCGATGAATCCCTTGATTCTCTGGAAAGCCTCACGATCGATGACCGCGCCCATGAAGTTGCGGAAGTCCGCGACGTCGCCCACCTTGACGTGCGCGAGTTCCGACAACAGGTGCTCGCGCACCCGCGGCCAGAGCGCGTGCGGGATGTAGGCGCGGGACGCCGCCGAGCACTTCTGCCCCTGGAACTCGAACGCGCCGCGCACCAGGGCGGTGGCCACTTCGATCGGGTCGGCGGAAGCGTGCGCGAACACGAAGTCCTTGCCGCCGGTCTCCCCGACCAGCCGGGGATAGGTGCGGAAGCGGCCGATGTTCTCGCCCACCCGCTTCCAGATGTGGTGGAACACGGCGGTCGAGCCGGTGAAGTGAACTCCCGCGAGGTCCGGGTGCTCCAGCAGCGGATCCACGATCTCATTCGCGGGTCCGGCCATCATGGTGATGACCCCCTCGGGCAGCCCGGCCATCTCCCACAGTTTCATCACGTGCCACGCGGTGTACACCACGCTGCTGGCCGGCTTCCAGATCACGGTGTTGCCCATCAGCGCGGCCGACATCGGCAGGTTGCCCGCGATGGCCGTGAAGTTGAACGGCGTCACGGCGAGCACGAAACCCTCCAACGGGCGGTACTCCATGCGGTTCCACACGCCCGGCGACGAGACCGGCTGCTGCTGGTAGATCTGCTGCATGAAGTGGACGTTGAAGCGGATGAAGTCGATCAGCTCGCATGCCGAGTCGATCTCCGCCTGGTAGGCCGTCTTGCTCTGGGCCGCCATGGTGACCGCGTTGAGCACGCTGCGGTAGGGCCCGGCCAGCAGGTCGGCGGCCTTGAGGAAGATGGCCGCGCGGTCCTGCCAGGGCATGGCGGCCCAGGCGGGTTTGGCCTTTGCGGAGGCGGCCAGCGCCTTGTCCAGGTCGGCGCGGGTGGCGCAATGGTAGTGGCCGAGGAGGTGGGCGTGCGCGTGCGGCATCCGCATGTCGCGCTTCTCGCCGGAGGAAATCACTTCGCTGCCGATGACGACAGGCACGTCGATCTTCTGCTCGGTCAGGTGCTTGAGGGATGCCTTGAGCGCCTCCCGCTCCGGGGATCCGGGCCGATACGCCAGCGTGGGCTCGTTCTGCGGCGGCGGGACGGTGAATACGGCGTGGCCGGAGGCAAGATTGGCGGCAACCGATGAGGCATCGGTGGCGGCCTGCGTGCTGGCGGTGTAGGTGGCGCCGGTCATGAAGATTCTCCCTGGAAAACGATTCGGCGAGTGTTCGTTGCCGGCGCCGGCATGCCTTCATGGAGGGCTTGGCGTGCGTGGCCGCGTACAATTCCCGCGGTCCTACGAGAGGGGCATTGGGATGCACATTCGCGCAGCGGTCATCCTGTTGGTGCTGCTCACCCTGGTCAGCGGCGTGGCGCAGGCCTCCGACGTGGCCTTTGTTTCCGACGTGCGCGGCAGCGTGGCGCGCCAGGTCAGCGGGGCGTGGACGGAGGCCGAGGTGCTCGCGCGCCTGCCCCCCGGCACGCACTTTCGCGTTGGTCGGGGAAGCGTGCTGGCGCTCACTTTCCTCTCCCCGAAGGCGCGCGTCTACGTCCGCGGGCCCGTGCAGGTGGCGGTGCAGGCCGACGGGCCCCGTTTCACGCCGCTCACCGCCGAGATGGAGAAGCAATTGAAGGCCATGCGGGCCACCCGCGGCAAGCGGCTCGCCTTCCGCACGGCGTTCAAGTTCATCCCCAGCGGGGTGCGACTGACCAGCTTTCACCGCTTTGACACCGAGCAGCCCACCGTCACCTGGATCGCCGACGCGCCCTACCGTGCGGAGGAGCTGCGAATCGGCGGCGTCCTCACCCAGCCGCTGAACGCGGAGGC
>VGFD01000852.1 GCA_016868975.1 Armatimonadota bacterium
GCCGGGTTGGGCAGAGGAATTCCCGGCGACGCCTGACTGGCCAGAGTGGCGTCGTGCAGCAGCGGCAAGATCGGATGGTAGAAGGGCGTGGTCACCACCTCCACCTGCGGCTGCCCGTCGGGCGCGATGCGATTTTGCACGTGACGGTGGATGGGCACCACGTATTTCATGATTTTGTAGGTTTCGAGGGCAACCTGCTTCGCGTCGTCCTCGGTGAAGCCGCTGCCCTTTTTCACCAGATCGTCAATGGCGGTCACCGCTTCGGCGGGCTCCATCGGCTTGCCGTCCACGGTGTCGCCGACGAGCGGCACGTCGCCCTCGCGGAAGATCGGATCCATCCACGACACGTGGAACCAGACCTTCAAGTCGCGCAGGTCCTGATCGCTGAGACGCTCGCCGCGGCCGTGCTTTTCCTTGAGCGCTTTGTAGGCGGGAAACGGTGCGATTTGCGCCCGGTAATCCGCGTCGAAAAAACGCTCGACGGCAAATTGCCGGTCCTGCTCGCTCCACTGATCGACCGGCTTCACCAGCAAATCCATGTAGCGGTCGACGTGCCCAATCGGATACGCGGAAAGGTCCCCTTGGCGCGGGCTGGAAACGTCCCCGAAGGCGTATAGTTTCTCGCAATACTCGTCGAGCTGGCGGAGCAATGACGACGACAAATTGATGGTCACGTGAACGTTTGGAAAATTAATCAGCTCCGCGGCCATGTCGTAATAATCCTTGGTCGCGTGCAGGCGCACCCACGGTTGGGTGAACGAGTCGGAGGCCTCGTCCTTGTACGAAGGCTGGTGCTGGTTCCAGAAAATGTTGAGATATTTCTTGCCGGTTTCCGGCGGCGCGGGGGTGGCGGCGGCGATCGGTCCGCCCACCATGGCGAGGGCCGCGGTGGCCGGCGAGGCGGGCGTCGGGGTCGGGGCGACGGCGGGCTGCGACTCGGCCTTCGCGGAGATTTCCGCCACGTCGGCGAGGGCCACGGCGACTTCAGGCTGGACGGGCGCCTGCGGGCGCGCGACGACATCCACGGGACGCGCCTCCAGGCTCTTACCGGCCGCTGGGTTGGAAATGGACTCGAGCATCGCCTGCTTGCCTCTCTCGAACCAGAACGCTCGTCATGGACGGACGCCCCCTCAATGAAAGTCTAGCAGGGGCAGGTCGGAGGTGTGTTGCCAGAACGTAACTTTACGGCACGGCGCGCGACACGCGCGTCCAGGTGGAGGGAGCCAGCAGCATGGCGTCCGGCGAGAGCACGGTGTAGGTGTTCGTCATCACGCCCTTGTCGGCCAACGTGCCGCTCAAGAACTGCCCCACGACGCGGCCGCCGGCGAAAACCCGGTTGTAGCCGTGCTGCAGGAAGGTCAGGTCACTGCCGTTCTTGAGATACTGCTGAAAGCGTCCGTCGGGATAGTTGTGCGACACGATGGTGGCGCCGTTCACCACGCCGGTCCAGACGCCCACGAAATAGGGATCGATCTTGCTGGGCACCACCCGCGGCGGCTGTGAGGTGCGCGTCCAGCGGACGCCGTCGATGACCGCGTGCATGTCGTCCTGCGGCTCGAACTTCCACAGCCGGGTGCCGCCGGCGTCTTTCCCGAACTTGAAGTCGGCGCGGACCTCCCCCGACCACGGTGTAGCGGCCGTCCGCGAAGGGCAGTTCGCCTTCCGAGGACATCCACCACTGGCGCACCCGGCCGTCGGACCCGAACTCGCACAGCCAGTCGGTTTCCACGCCGCCCAGGGCGACCCGCGCCTTTCAGCGGCCGAGCAGGCTGGCGCTGCGGCTGCCCTGGGGAACGACGGCGATGGGCTCCGGCCTGGTGGGCCTGGGCGGCTTTGCGGGTTCGGGCCTGGGCGGCTTCTGGGGTTCAGGCTTTGCGGGCCCTGGCGGCTTTGCGGGCTCGGGCTTTGCGGGAGGAACGTCAGCGACGGT
>VGFD01000853.1 GCA_016868975.1 Armatimonadota bacterium
GCACGGAGGCATACCTGGTGGACAAGTTCCCGGTCACCAACGAGCAGTTCGAGAAGTTCGTCGCCGCCGAGGAGTACGTGCCAAAGAGCGACTGGCGCCGCTGCTTCACGCCGGGCCGCGAGAACCATCCAGTGGTCATGGTGAGCTGGACCGATGCGAGCGAATATGCGCGCTGGGCCGACAAGCGGCTTCCCAGCGAAGCCGAGTGGGAAAAGGCCGCACGCGGCGTCGACGGCCGCAAGTACTCCTGGGGCAACAAGTGGGATCCGGCCCGGCTCAACAGCCTGGAGAAGGGCCCGCACACCACGACTTCGGTGGGACACTACGTGGAAGGCGCCTCGCCTTACGGAGTGATGGACACCCTGGGCAACGTCTGGGAATGGACCGCCGACACCTACAAGCCGTACCCGGGATCCAACTTCAATTCCGACAAATTCGGCGACAAGTATCGCGTGTTCCGCGGCGGCTCGTGGAACAACTACCAGTACAACAACCGCTGCTCCAACCGACACCGCGAGGACGCCGACTACACCTGCATGAGCCACGGCTTCCGCTGTGCGCGGTCGGTGACGGCGAGCGACATCCGACGCCGATAGAAATCGGCCCCTTGTCATTGAAGACTCGGGCCCTTTTTACTTACAGATCCTTGCTCTGGCTCGACCAGCGCCGCGCCGCCGAGTAGCGCGGCTCGTTCTTGCCCAGGTCGGCTTCCTGGTGGCGCTGGCCATTGCAGTAGATCGTGTAATTCACCTCGTGCATGTCTACCTGGTAGACGTAGATCTCGCGCTCATTCTCGCCAGCCGCCGGACAGCGGGGAAGCTCTTCGAGATATTTCGGGATGAGCGCATTGACCTGGCCGGGATACACTGACTTGCGCCGATCGTAATAATCGTCCACGGCGTCCGCGATGCGGCGGACGTTCTCCTTGCACTCCACGGCCTGCTGGCGCGCTTCATGCTTGCGCGCGAAGTTGGTGACATCGGGAAACACGACGGCCACCAGCGTTGCGACGATGAAGAGCGTCGTGATGGTGTCTAAGTTGCTGAACGGCTCCCTGTGAGCGTCTGACTTCTTCACCCGGCCTGCCCCCGCAGCGTCGGCTCCAGCGTGGCCAGCCGCGCCTTCGCCTTGTCGAGGTTGCCGCCCTCGGTGTAGGGGCGGCCGTCGGGCCAGTGCTCGGACATCCAGACCATCTCCTCATAGCAGCGGGCCGCCTTTTCCATCTGGCGCTCCGACTCGTAGATCTGCCCCAGCAGGAAATACGCGTCCAGAAAATATTCGTCGCACTCCAGCGCGGCCATCAATTCCTCGGTTCCGCCCCTGGGCTGGCGCTCCTCGATGTAGGCCAGCGCGAGGTGATAGTGCGCGTGCGCCGAGTCGGGATTTTCCATCACGTTGCGCAGCGCCATGTTCAGCGCGCCCTCGGTATCCTTCATGGAGCGCCGCATGGCGGCCATCACCATGTATGCGCGGTCGTTGCCGGGGTCCTGCTCGAGGACCTCCATCACCATCTCCGCGGCCCTCTGGTAGTGCCCCTCACGGACCAGCTCGAGGACCTCCTCGACCAGCGTTGCCGCGCGCTTGCGCACCGACTCCACGCGGTCTTTGAAGTTCAGGTAGGAGAGCCCGCCCGCCGCGGAGACGATGGCGACGGCGATGAAACTGTCGGTCGCCCCGATCAGGGCGAGCAGCATCACCAGGACGGCGACGGCGATGGACGCCGCCATCAGCATCGTCTTGCGCGGTCCCAGCAGGGCGTATAAGCGGCGCAGTTTCGCGGTCTGTTCCACGCTGTGGAATACGATTCCACCGGGCGCGTCCCCTTCGCGCCGCGCACAGCGGCGGAGGGTTTGACCGGAAGGGCGGGAACATCCCTGGTCATGTCCGCCCGAATGACGACGTTCTGCGTGGTTACGCTTCTCTGGCTG
>VGFD01000854.1 GCA_016868975.1 Armatimonadota bacterium
CTCCTCGTGTTGCCCGCCATCTTCGCCGGTGAGCCCCTGGAGTCGGCCGCCTTTCGTCCCCTGGAGGTTGAGGTTTCCTTCGAGGACCGCCCCGGGAGCGTCGAGAGCGTCCTGGCGCGAGATTTTCGCCCGCTCTGGCAGGCGCTGCTCGGAGCCATCGCGCGGCGTGAATGGACGGCAGGCCTGCAGGCGCTGCAAGGCATCCAGCGATCGTTCGAGGCATTTTCGGCAAATTGCGACCTGTGGCGCCTGGTGAGGAGGGACATCTTCCTTGCCGCCTTGCTGCTGTTGGAGGGCGACCTCCGGGCACGTCTGGGCGATCGGAAGGCGGCCCGGCGCTGCTGGCAGGAATCCCTGCGGCGGAGCCCCTGGGCCCGTCGCTCCATGCAGATGCGGCTTAACGGGTCCGGTTCATGAGCAGCACCTCCAGGTGTGCCTCGGTCCGTGTGGAGAGCATCCAGGACATCCACGACATCATAGCACGCTGAACGGCACTCCAACAGCGCCGGGCGGGGGGATTGTGCTAAAATAGGGGGCAATGCGACGGCCCGCGCCACGTTTGACGGACTCCAGTCCTCCCAGGAAAGACCGCACGCGGGGCGTCCTGGCCACGCTGGCCGTCGTTCTCCTGCTCCTGGCCAACGTGCAGGTCGCGCTCTACGTGGCACGCGGCCGCTCGGAGAAAGCTCCGGCGCCCAGCGAGGCAGACGTCGAGCGATTGCTCAACGCTGGCGATCTGACTCTGGTGGCAGCCATGATTGCCGCCGGCCAGCGCGCCGAGCCCCACTCGCCGCGCTGGGCGTGCCTGGAGGCGCGGCTGATGATGGCCCGCGGCTGGTACCGCCAGGCCGCCAATCACTTGAAGCCGTGGATGGATCGGGGGCAGGCGGACGAGGCGTTGCGCGTGGCGTACCGGCACGCCTTGCTTCTTTCCGATCCGGCGCGCCTGGTGCGCGAGGCGCAGGCAAATCCCGGAGACGTTGCGGACGACCAGTTGTTGGACGCATGGCTGTCCGCCGAGCTGACCCGCCACGCCGGGCACCCCGAGGCGCTTCGTACCGCGCTGGTGCCGATCGAGCGGGCGCTGAAGGACACCGTTGCGCGCCGCGGCAAGGGGGCCGCGGACCTCGAGGTGACGCTGGGCATCCTCTACCTCGCGCGGGGCGATCTCGAAAAATCGCGAGGCGCCCTGGAATCGGCGGAAGCGCACGGCCTGGGCCAGGACGCGCGCAGTGTTGACGGCATCATCTCCATGGCCTACGTGGCCCTGCGGCAAAACGACATGAAGACGGCCCGCGCCCGGCTCGATCAGGCGCTGAGATACGCGATGGCGGACACCGGCTCGGACTTCGCGCTCACGCTGGGGTGCACGGAGCAATTCCTGTTCTACCGCATGGTGTATTTTGACGCGGCCCCCACTGACAACGAGCTCGAGCTGCTCGAGCTCCGCTATGCGCGGCTTCGTCGGGAAGGCGTGCGCAGCCCCAACCCCGGTGAAACGAACCTCGCGATGCTCAAGGCCCTGAGGGAGGCGCGGAAGGCCGGTGACGTCGACGCTCAGCTTGAGATGACCACGGGTGACGAAAACACCTTGGACTTGAATCCGGAAGACTGGATCCTGTGCATTTTCGCGAAAACCGTGCACAGCGGGTTGATGCGGCATTCCAGGCTGATCTTCGCCGGCGACTCGTATCGCGCCATCGGCGATATCCCTATGGCCGCGCGGGCCTATCGCGAAGCCTTGCAGATTTTCCCCGGCAACCGGCTCACCATCGACCGGCTGCGCGGCGTCCGGTAAGCTCAGCGCAAGATCCCCAGGGCGCGGCCCAGGAGCTGGAGCTTTTCGTGGAACGACCAGAGCGGGTCGGTCAATCCCCGGAGGGTTGCCATCAGCGTGAAGGTGGCCGCGATGCCCAGCGCCCGGGCC
>VGFD01000855.1 GCA_016868975.1 Armatimonadota bacterium
CAGAAAGGCGATCACGGCCTCCGGTCCGTTGACGACGTACCCGGCCACGCGGTCGCCGGCGCGGACGCCCGCGGCAAGCAGCGCCGCCGCGCAGCGGCCGGCGGCGGCATGGAGCTCGCGAAAGGTGTAGCGCCGCGCCCCGCCGGACTCGTTCCAGGCCGCGATGGCCACGGCGTCATCGCGCCGGCGCAAGAGGTGGGCGGCGTAGTTCAGGCGCGCGCCTTCGAACCAGATCGCGCCGGGCATGCGTTCGGGTCCGAGGATCGCCTGCGGCGGCTGGCTGAACTCAACGCCGGTGAACTCGGCGCACAGCGCCCAGAACGACTCCGAGTCCTCGACCGACCAGCCGTGTAACGCTGCGTAGTCGGTCAATGGCCTGCCGGTACGGGCCTCCGCCAGGCGCCGGAAGCGCGTGAGCTGCGCCCGTTCCAGCGCCGCCGGCGACGGGCGCCAAAGAGGCTCAGGTTCGGCCATGCTGGCGCATTCTCGCACTGCCCCGGGCCCGGCCGGCCACGGCTCGGACCCGTGCGCGACCCAGCCGGGCGCGCTGCCGGGCGTCAGGCTTGCGCGAAACTGAGGGCGAACAGTCGCACCGCGCCGATCAGCCAGACGCGCAGCCGGAAGCGTGACCGCGCGGAGGCCGCTCAACCCCCACTCGCGCCAGCGCACGGGGACGCGCACGCCATCGCGGGCCACGTCCAGGCAGTCGTCGCGGCCGTATCCCGGTACCGGCACATCCCGGTCGGCTTCGAGCACTTCGACCTCGATCCAGTCCCGCTTGGGCAGGGTTTGGTCGAGATTCGCGTACAGCTCCAAGTCCCGCGCCGCGCGTTCGATCGGCAGGGTGACGAAGCAGCCGAGGGTGGCGCCATCGACCGTGCGCAGGTGGGTGAAACCGTCGATCGGCAAGGTGGCGAGGCCGAGCCGCGAGAGGCGCGTGCTGCCCGTGCTGACGTGCTGGTAGCGGGCCGGCCGGTTGAAGCGCGGCGGCCAGCCCATCCAGTCTGCGCCGGCGGCGCCGTAATAGAGGTGGATCGTGTCGTCCTTGATGACGGGCCGGTGCGCGATGACCAGGATGTGGCTGTCGAAGGCGCCGTGGGGACCCAGGGGGATGGCCGTCTGGTGGGGCTGCACGCGCGTGAAGCGCAGGGCGTCCCGGCTTACCGCCAGCCGGATGTCCGCGGCGTACTGGCCGAAGGCCCCGTACCCGTTGGGGATGTACCAGCCATACTCGTAGCACATGACGTAGTGGGCGCCGGCGC
Source organism: Armatimonadota bacterium (assembly GCA_016868975.1). Lineage (GTDB taxonomy): Bacteria > Vulcanimicrobiota > Xenobia > RGZZ01 > RGZZ01 > VGFD01. The sequence continues at coordinate 1,263 of VGFD01000855.1, forward strand.
GCTCGAGCGTGAGGAAGTGGTTCTCCTGCTCGAGCCCGTCGTTGGGCGACAGGATCGGGCCGGCCTGGGCGCTGACCAGGTGCTCGAGATCGGGACCCCAGGCCAGGTGTTTGGTGCGCACCTGCTCCGGTCCGGGCCTGGTCGCCGCCTCGAGCGCCTGCCACACCAGCTTGTACCGATGATTCGGTTCGGGATCGGCGTTGTCCCGCATGATCACCACGATGTCCCGGGCGGGCTGGCCCCAGGCGGGAAGCTGGATGCGCGGACCCTCAGTCCAGTGCAAGCCGTCCGGCGACGTGACGAGCCGGATCTCTCCGGGACGGGGAGGGCCATTGGCCACGAGCTTGTAGCGCCGCGCCGGGTCACGGTCGTCGACGTCCTTGATGACCGGGCCCCAGCCGGGATACACGACGTTGTTGTCGAGGCTGCCGCGGTGGGCATGCAGCCCCAGCCGCGGCTTGTCCCAGTGCACGCCGTCGGCGCTGACCGCATACCCGGTGGCCCACCACTGCTCGCTCGTGACATCGGTGCCCTGGTGCCAGGCCTTGAAGACCCCCGCCTCGGCGTCGTAGATCACCGAGCGGGAGGCCCAGAGATTGGCCTGGGTCGAGTCCCACTCGTCCAGGTCGCCAGGCGGCAGGATGGGGTTAGGCGGGTGCTGCG
>VGFD01000856.1 GCA_016868975.1 Armatimonadota bacterium
AGGCTTCCGCGGATCCCTGGAAGCGCCTGGTGAGGCAAACCCAGGAAGAGGCGGCCGAGCCCTCCGCCGGGACGCCGGTGCCTTCGGCCACGTCGCCCCCCTTCGCCGGCAAGCCAGTGCCTTCGGCGTTCAGCAGCCCCGCGTTGACCCGGCCGCCGGCCTCCGGCCCGCGCGTGGGGCCTGGGGATCCGAGTGGTCGGGTCCCGCTTCCCAGCGGGGCTTCTCGCGAGGATTGGAGTCGTAGCGCGGCTGCCCTGCGGAGTGCCGTTGTGGGCCCTCTGGCCCTGGTGCGGAGTCGCGGTGGGGAGGGCGACAGCGACCTGCCGGTGCTCACCCGCGATCCTTCTCCGGCGGAGAAGAAGCGCGGCCGTAAGATGAAGTTGGCCGGCGGACCGCCGTCGCACGCTGCCCCGCCCACTCGGCGACCGCCCCCGCCGCCGTCTCGGGACGCCGCCTACGGTGGCGACGCCGAGGAGACCGTGGCGCTCAGTCGGGACCCGTTGGACGTTGCGGCGAGCACCTGGCGAGCGGCGGAAGTTCCGGCGCCCGAGCCGGTGGTGCAGGCGCCGCCCTCTCCCGCGGCGGCGGCAACGGTGCCGCCGCCTTCCCCGAGCCTCGCGCCGGACCCCCAGGTCCGCCGCAGAGTGAGCCTGTCGCTGGGCACTCCGCCGGCTGCCGAAACCCCGGCCGGCGAGACGGTGCCGGAGTATCTCAAGTCGGCTGATCGCATCCTCAGCATCGGGTCGCGCAAGAAGGACGCGACGCCCCCCGGGACGGGCGCGGAGGGGACGCCGCAGAAGGAAATGCCTGAACCGCTGAGAAATGCAGAGAGCGACCGTCGAATCCTGGATCTCTCGCGTTCTCTGAAGGAGGCGCGCGACGAGAAAGAGGGCCCGTCCGGTCCCGCCTGATCGTCCTGTCGCGTCGCCGCCATCGTCTACGGGCAGACACTAACAGGGGACTTCGCCGTCCCCGGTGGGGATGGAGCCAGCTTGGTCATTCCGCGCGGGAACGTGCTCTTTGAGAAGGAGAGCCTCGCCTTTCCCGACATCAACGTGCTGCTGTCCAACCTGGAGCAGCAGGGCTTCACCGGATACATCCGCCTGGATCTCTTCGGCCCCGAGGGATACCTCTTCTATTCGCACGGGCAGTTTCTGCGCGCCGTCGAGGTGGACTCCTCGATGGCCCGGGTACATGCCCAGGCGCGTCTCCTCAATAAGGTGAAAACGCGCGAGGTACCCACCAGCGTGTACGTGATGGCCTCCCAGATGGTGAACGTGTTGAGTCTCGCGTTCGCCTTTCAGCCCCTCTACTTAAACGTTGAGGTCAAGAAAAAGGAGTTGAAGAAGATCCGCGACGCCATGGAATCCGAGTCGCAGACCGGCATCATGGAATTGCACCGGCGGGACGGAACCCAGTATCTGCTGGTGGACCAGGGCCGCATCGTGTTCAACACCTTTGCCCGCTACTACGGTCAGGTGATGTGCGGCATCGAAGAGGTGAGCAAGTACCTGGAGGTGATCAACAAGGAGGGCGCGCAGGTCAACATCTTCGCCGAGAAGGCCGCGGAGATTGAGAACAAGCGCCGTGACATCGAGGAAGAGTTGGAGCGCATCAAGCCGCTTATCGCCAAGAGCGAGGGCGGGTTCTTCACCAAGGACGACGTGGTTCGGGTGGATGACTACGTGGTGCGCGAGTGGGGTGGCGTCAAGGGAAACGCTCCGTTCATCGTCGAGATGGAGACTCCGGACGGCACGCTGGTGCAGTCGAAGTGCACGGCGGCGAAGAAGCTTGGCGGGTACGTCAGCATGTCCACCAAGCTCATGAAAAAGTTGAAGCTGCGGGACGGCGATCTGGTGTCCGTCCGCCCGGTGAGGTAATGCGATGTCGGAGCTGAAGAAGATTCTGGAGAACTTCTGCAAG
>VGFD01000857.1 GCA_016868975.1 Armatimonadota bacterium
CTGGAATCCGCGCTGCGGGCCGGCACACCACCAGTCGTCGCCCGCATCCAGCACGACGCCCTGCTCATCGATCTCCGCACCGTGCGTCGGGAAGACGATGAGGCGCTGACGAAGGCTGTGTGTGGCGCGCTGCAGTTCAGCGCGCCCTGCGAGGACTGTACGTAGGGCCCGCTGAACTGCAGCGGGCCATGCGCGGTACGCTCATCTGAGATTTCGCGTGACGTACAGAACGGCGACAGGCTGTTTATCGAGTGTCCACTCGGGCGTGGTCGTGATGCGGAACGTGCAGTAATCCTCAGGCGTGATGTTGGCCGCGCACAGGCTGTTCACGTCGTTGTCAAACGGCACCTGAATCAGACGGCCGGAGTCAGCGTCGGTGGGCAACTCGAATACCTGCTCGTTCGACGCGACCTGCCGGCCCCCGCGATCGAACACCTGAATGGTGAACGTCATCGGATAAAACTCGGCGGGACGTTCGATGTGGAACCAGAGCGGCTTCCCTTCGAAGAGAAACTCCGCGCCCGATGATGCCCAAATGCCCTCGAGACCGGCCGGCCAGATGGGCACCACGAGGCTGACGGGAATCTGCGGCGTGCCACGTTCCTTCCACCGGAACTCCGGGGCTCTCGGCGCCGTCGCCCACAACTTCACACAGGAGATTGCGATGACCACAAGCGCCGTGCCCCACACCGCGGCGAACCACCGGCGACCGCGGACCGTTTCCGTCGCGCCACCGATCGCAATCGGAATCGCCAGCGCCGGTACCGACCAGAAGATCAGGTGAATCCCAACGAGGAAACTGACGGCCAGACTGACGGACGCCCCAACGGCGAACGCCGTCCACACATCGGTCTCCTCACCTGCAGTCGCCCGTGTCAGCCGTACGCACCGCGTCGCGAGCCAGCCCAATCCTGCGACCACCGCCAGGATGCCGGCAGCCCCGAGCTCTGAGGCAAGCATCAGATACATCGACGTGGGCACGTCAGAGAAGAACGCACCGCCAGAAGCCACCGCCCACGGGCCGAACTCGTGGAGATTGGCGTAGAACCAGCCAAACCCGGTTCCCAGCCAAGGATGCTCCCACAATGCGCGTAGCATCACCTTCTGGTGGGCCAAGCGGATGGGATCAAGCGCGAGCAGTCCCGCGTGAATCGCCGGCAGAGGATTCGTCAGAGCCGCGGGTCCCAAAGTGGCCCACGCCCCACCTCCAAGTCCGGCCAGCCCCACCGCCGCCAGACCCAGTCTTCCAGTCAGTGTGGTGATACACCGAATCAGCAACAGGCCGACGCCCATGGCGACCGTCGCCGCGAGCGACAGAAAATAGACCATGCCCCCGGTGGCGACACCGGCGGCTGCTCCCGCAAGAGCCGCAGCGCCGCTGAACAGCCTGGTGAACGAGCTGAGCCGGGCAAACATGGCCACAAACACAGTGCCGGAAAGCACTGCGGCCGCATACACGGTCGACGCGCCCGAATCTTCCAGAAGCCCGGAGGTCCGGCCATGCCCAACCGCAGTTCCACTGCCGGCCGCGAGCCACTGAACGTCTACGGCTCCTTGAATAGCGATGACCAGAAGGTTCAGACCGATCGCAGAAAACACGGTCGCGGCAAACAATGCGCGGGCACGTGGTCCCGCAAAGGGCCACGAGACCCTGGCCGCAAGCCCAATCGTCAACATGACGCCCGTGGTCTTCAGGTACACGACGGCCTGGTCCCACGAATAATTCGCCGAGACGTCATTGGCCAGCAGGAAGTCCTGGACGGGAATGCCCGGCCGGAGCGACGGCCAGTAGAGCGACCAGAAGGCGTTGGTCAGCAGCAGCAGATACGTCAGTCCGAGGGTGATCGCCCAGAGCGGACGCCGGACCAGCAGCACCAGAAAGGCGCCGAATGCGGCGAACTGGAAGAACGTATCGAGTCCGG
>VGFD01000858.1 GCA_016868975.1 Armatimonadota bacterium
AGGCGATTTTCCACCCGCACCCGCATCACCGCGAACGGCGAAGGGTCCCGAAAGACGATTCCCTCGACCAGCCCCTCCAGCGCCCGGGTTCCCGGCGGGGCTCCTTCAAAGGCTGGCGCCTCGACCTCGGTCAACGCGCGGTCAGGCCTTCCTGCAGCTCGGCCTGGGTGGCGCGCATCGATTCGCCCGCCCGCAGCGCGTGCTGCAGCGCGTCGCTCAGCAGGGCGGCATTGCCGGCCGCAGCTGCCTCGCGCATGGCGGAAATCCCTTCGATAAAGGCGCTCAGCTCCTCGCGAAACGCGACGGCGAAGCGGTGCAAGTTCTCGTCTTTCGCCACGCGAGGCGCCACGCGGCGCTCAAAGTCGGCGGACAGCGCCGCCAGTTTTCCAGCCATCCCGGACAACTCGTCGGCCGCCGCCGCCATATCCCCACCGGCCTGCACGTTGTCATGGATCTGCTGCAAACGGCGCAAATTTTCCGGCGTGCCGGCCTGCTGCGTGCCGCCCACCAGGTCCGCGTACACGATCTCCTCACCGCTTGACACGGTGGGCAGGACGGCCTGGCAGCGGCTGCAGAATTTCGCGCTGGAAGAGTGCATGGCGCCGCAGCGGATGCAGGCCACCGAACGCTCCCGCAATTCGCGCTGGGCGCGCACCACGCGCTGCAATTCCTCGTTGGCGTGCATTACTTGAGGGTGCAGATCGCGCAATTGCTCGAAGCCGACGCGCAGGTGCTCGTCGTCGCCGTCGTCAAGGAATCTCGCCATTTCATAAAATGCCGCGAGCTGTCCCAGCACCAGCGTTTTCAGCTCGGCCGGACCGTTGGCCTCGTCCATTTCGCGGGCCAGATCGTCAAGCACGCGGAGGTGGTGGCCGACGCGCTCGGTCACGTAGTCGAAGGAGGCCGTGCCCACCGCGAGACGCCCCAGAATATCCACCATCTCCTCCATCTGGGGCGCGCCAGCCAGGGCGCGGCCGGCGCTTTCCAGCGCCTCTTGCAGGCGGTGAGAGGTGGCGCTGGCGTGCTCGAACGCGGTGCGAATCCCTTCCAGCGCGTGGGCATCGCGCGCCGCGGCGTCTGGATTCGACTCCATGGTTTGCAACCAGGGGACGGCCACTTGCACGAGTCCCTGCGCGCTGTCGCGCATTTCCAGCCACTGCGGGCGCACCGCGAAACGCAGCGGGAAATTGGCCACGGTGGCCACTTGCGCCACGTAATATTCCCCGAGCGAGTGCAGATTGCGCGCGCAGCGCTCCACAATATCGCGGGGCACTTTTCCAGCGACGAAGCCGCGGGTGGCGCGCGCCATCTCGTCGAGCGGGAGCAGCGTGGAGAACGAGCGGGCCTCGCGACCGATCTGGTCCATGCGGGCGAGCAGGCGCATGGCGTCCGCCGAGCCGCGCTTGAGCAGGCGCAGGCCGTCGACCAGGGCGTCACGGTCGTCCTCGCGGCCCCAGGCGATGATGCCGCCCAGGCCGGCCTCCATGATCTCCACCGCCTCCAGAAATTCTCGGGAGAGGTCCGGGGGCGCTTCGTGCAAAGCTTCGAAGCGCCTGAGGTCGGCGCGGAGGGTCTGCACGGTGTTGATCAGCATGGGAAAGCGATCCTGAAGGATCACCCCGGGAATCATCCCGTCAATGACGTTGATGCCGGTCTTGATGAACTGGTCCACGGCTGGCAGCGGAGACTGCTGCACAGCCTGCGACTCGATCTTCCCCAGCGCCCGCAGCGCCTCGACGAGGCCGTTGGTGGCGTCGGCGAAACGGTCGCCTTCCTGGCGCACGATCTGGGGCTGATTGCGTTCCATGGCCGCGGCGATCCCGTCGAGCGCGGCCTTCTGGCGGTCGTACATCGCCAGCACTTCGTCCACGGCCTGCCTGCCGCCGTCCTTGAGGGGCGCGGTGGGCCACATCACAAGGAAC
>VGFD01000859.1 GCA_016868975.1 Armatimonadota bacterium
CACCAGGTATGCCTCCGTGCGGCCCTTGAACATCGGGGACTCGTCGGCGAACCATGACGCCACGGCCCTGGGATGCCGGTCCTGGGCCAGTTTGAGCGCTTCCTCGATCTGCGACTGGCTGGCGCCCATCAGGAACTCGCCTTCCGGTATGTAGATCATCTCGGAGTAGTCGCTCGGGTGCACGATCACTTCGGCCTTGCGGATCAACAGCGAGGACAACTTGCGGTTCACCACGATGGCGTCGAGCACTTCCTCGGAGGGGGCCAGCAGTTCCAGTCCCAATGCGAAGTGGCGGGAGTACTCGAGCACCAGGCCCAGGTAATACGGCAGGTCGCGCGTGGGGTAATAGGCCCGCGCGATATTCTCCGGCTGCAGGTAATTCTGCCAGCCGATGAACTTCAGGTACTGGCCCAGGTGCCCGGAGCGCAGGTGATATTTGCCGGCTTCGGCGTCCACCAGGCACTCCTGCGCGATCTCCTCGATGCTGAACGCCTTGCGGCCGTTGCGGAAGAGGAAGGGATCGCGGCCCAGCATTGTCTCGATGTCCGAGCGGCCCATCTCGATGACCTGAGAGGCGCGCACCTCGCGATCAAACACGCCGGACACGCTCCGCGCGCGCAGCCGCTTGAAGGCGAGATCGATCTGCTCGGGGACCGGCCCGACGAGAATGCGCTTGGAGGGCACGTGGATGTCGTACTGCCGATCGATCGGCGGCACGGTGATCTTGTGCGCGGACATGGCGCAGCGGAAGCCGTTCACGTTCACGCAGGCGCGGGCCAGGTTGCGCGTGCGGTTGGCGCAGCGCGCGTTGTGCCCGAAGGAGTCCCACGAGCCGCCACGCAGGATGCGGTACTTCTCACCGAAGTCCTCGTCCTTGCACGGCGAGCCGGGATAAGGCTTGTACCATTCGTCGACCCATTCCCAGACGTCGCCGGCCATGTCGTACACGCCGGTGGGGGACACGCCTGATCCGTACGAGCCGACCGGTGTCGTGGTGCTGTGGCCGCGCTCGCCGCTGTTGAGCCGCGATGGATCCCACTCGTTGCCCCAGGGCCACTTGCGGCCGTCGGTGCCCCGCGCGGACTTTTCCCACTCTGCTTCAGTGGGGAGACGCTTGCCCGCCCAGCGGCAATACGCGCGGGCGTCGTTCCAGGAAACCAGCACGACGGGATGATCGAGCCTGTCTTCAATGGACGACCCGGGGCCGGTCGGATGCCGCCAGCAGGCACCGGGGATTTCTCGCCACTCGCTCTGCCAGATCCAGCCCTTGCCGGACTCTTCGGCCTCGGTGCCGTAGCCGCTCTGCTCGGCGAAGCGCAGGAATTCCGCGTTGGTGACCGGGTACTTGTCGATGTAGTAGGCATCGACGTACACCTTGTGCATGGGCTTCTCGTTCTCGTCCTTGTCGTCGGAGCCCATCCAGAACTCGCCCGCGGGGATGTAGACCATCTCCTTGAAGTCGCGGGCTTCCAGGGTAAACTCGCTGGAGGTCTTGCGCGAGAACGCGCGGGGCTCGGCGCCCGCGGCGGCGGCGGCGCGCTCGACGACGCGGCCCACTTCGCCTTCCAGGGCGGATGCGCGACGTTCCTCGCCGTTCATCTCAAGGGCGCTGGGCTCCAGGTCGCTCATGCTGATGCGCGGCATGGGCAGCCGCGCGGGGACGTTGCGCGCGGGAGCCTGCGCGTTGCTTTCCACTTCGGCGTGCACCTGCGCGCTGACTGACGCGCGCGCCTTGCGTGCCCGGGGCGATATGCGCCAGTAGTGGTACAAGACTCTCAGCAGCGCAAGAAACGCCACCATGAGAGACAGGATTGACGGCAAGGGCAGGACGCCCACAACCTCGCCCACCATCAGTGTCAGACTACCAGCCATCCATTCACCGGCCATTCCGGAGGCTCAATGCCCCTTTTTTCTGTAT
>VGFD01000860.1 GCA_016868975.1 Armatimonadota bacterium
GTTCCCCTCATGCCAGCCCGCACCGAGATCCTGGCCCGGGACGGCGCCCGCGCCTCTCGCCACAAGCTGCGCGGCGCCTGGGACTGGCACCGCTGGCGGCATCCGGATCCGGCGCGGCGATGATCCGGAAACCCGCGCGCATGGCGCGCATTCTCATGCTCTCCGCGGATCTCAGCGGCAACCCCACGCTTACGCCGTGGCAGTTCGCGGGCGCCCTCGCGGGCCACGCGTCGGTCATCGCCGGGCCGGCCAGCCGCGAGATCTGGAAGCCGCTGGCCGACCACGCGTTCACCGTGCTGCCCTCGAACTCGCCCCGCGACCCGGCCGTGCATCGCGCCGTTCTGGCCGCGGCCGCGGATTGCGACCTGATCTACGCGTTCAAAGCGGTTCCCATGACGCTCGGCCTGGCGCTCTGGCTGCGCCGTCGCCTGGGCAAGCCGGTGGCGCTCCACCTCGACGACTACGACGCCGCCGAGATGTCGGCGCTCTCCTGGCCGCGCCAGGCACGCGCGCTTGTCTCCAGCCTGCGCCAGCCCGACGGCGCCGCCTGGGTGCGCCTCTGCGAGCCGCTCATCCCCCGCGTGGATTTCCTGACCGTGTCGAGCCGCGCGCTGCAGCGCCGCTACGGCGGGGCCGTAGTGCGCCAGGGCGTGGATACCGACGCCTGCTCCCCTGCCCGCTTCCCCCGCGAGGAGGCGCGCCGCCGCCTGAAGCTGCGCGACGACGATTTTCTCGTCCTCTTCCTGGGAACGCCGCGACTCCACAAGGGGCTCGCCATGCTGCCCGCCGCGCTGCGGGGCAACATGCGCTGCATGATCGTCGGCGCGGATTCCTCCGTTCCCTCGATCCAGGAAGCGCTCCGCGGCCTGGGCGACGTCACGCTGCAGCCGCCGGTCAGCTTTCACGACGCCGCGTGGTACCTCTCCGCCTGCGACGCGTTTCCGGTGCTGCAGCAAGACACGCTCTACGCGCGCCACCAGTTCCCGGCCAAGATCGCGCACGCCATGGCGCTGGGCGCGCCGCTGGTGGCCACCACCGTGGGCGACGCGGAAGAGCTGCTCGGTGGCGATCCGCCGGCCGGCCTGCTCATCCCGCCAGGCGACGGGGATGCGCTCGCCAGTGCGCTGCGACGCCTGTCGGACGATCCGGCGCTGGGTCGCCGCCTGGGCGCCGAAGCCCGCCGCCGCGCCGACGCGTCTCTGGGATGGCGCGTCATGGCAGCGCGGCTTGAGGAGATTGTGCCGCTCGGCCGCCGCCACGAAGGGCCCGACGTCTCGGCGGTCACCATCAGCTACAACACCGCGCGGCTCACCGCCCAGGCCTGCCGCTCGGTGGCCCGCCAGCGCGGCGTGACCACCGAGACCATCGTGGTGGACAACGCCTCGCGCGACGACAGCGTGGCTGCCGTGCGCGCGGCGGGCGCGCGGGTCATCGTGAACGCGGAGAACGTCGGCTTCGGACGCGCCTGCAACCAGGCCATGCAGGTGGCGGGCGGGCGCTACTTCCTGCTGGTCAACAGCGACGCCCGCTTCGAGGACGACGACGGCCTCGTGCGCATGGTCGCCCTCATGGACGCGCGCCCGCGCCTGGGCGTGCTGGGCCCGCGCATCGTCGGGGAAAGCGGCCGCGTGCAACCCACCGCGCGCCGCTTCCCCAGCATCGCCCGCGAGGCGCTGCGACGCTTCGGCCTGTATCGGCTGCTGGGCCGGGCGCGCGCCGCCGACTGGCTGCTGGCGGATTTCTGGGCGCACGACACGGCCCGCGAGGTGGACTGGGTGGTGGGCGCCTGCATGCTCGTCCGCCGCGCCGCGTTCCACCAGACGGACGGCTTCGACCCGCGCATCTTCCTGTATGGCGAGGAGCAGGAGTGGGCATGGCGCATCCGGCGCGCCGGCTGGACCGTCGCGTTCGACCCC
>VGFD01000861.1 GCA_016868975.1 Armatimonadota bacterium
GGGCGGGTGGCCAGGATGTAACTGTTGTTGACGCTGGTGACGAACACTTCAGCCGGCCCTTTATTCCCCGACTCAAGGGTCGTGCGCACGACGAGCGCGTCCCCGTACTGCTCCAGGCTTCGCGCGTCGCGCTGCTGGCTGGCGCCAAGGGAGACGAGCAGGCGCGGATAGCCCTTCCCCTGTCCCACGCTCACCACCATCAGCGGACCGCCCGGCAGGGCGTTGACCACCACCTGCACCGGGAGCAGCGCCGGAATCTGCGCCACCAGGTTGGCGGGCTTGAGGATCTCCTCCGCGGACATGGCACCCGACGGTACCGCCAGGCGCCCGCGCACGACCACGTACCCCAACAGCGACGCCGTGCCCGGGTCCTCCTCGCGGAGATTGAGGACGTAGACCGCGCTCGCGTCCTTGCTCACCAGGCCGGCCGCCGGCAAGATCGGGTGCGAGCCGGTCAGCCAGCTCACGAAGAGGCTCACGGACAGGAGGATGAGCAGGGTGACCGCGAGGCACCCCATGCTGCACCCGCCCCGTCCCAGGCAGCCCTCCGCCAACCCGGGGCTCCGCTTGCGGCGCGGGATCAGGTCGTCGGGCAGCGGCTCCGGGCCGGGCGGGGTTGGCGATTCCACGCGGGTTGGTTCCACCCCGTCCGAGAGCATCCTCTCCTGCGGCACGACCGACGCCACCTCGATTTTTTGCGGCCGCTTCGAAAGGCTCGGTTGACAGGGATCCGCGCAAGGTCTAGACTACTTCCGAAACATGGCCACTCCGGAAGAAAACAAGACGGGACGCGAGATTGCGGTTTCCGAGCCGCCCGACGACGTCGACGCGCTTTTTGAGGACACGCTGCGGCGCGTCCGTGACTACAATCCCAGCGCGAACTTCGAGCGGCTGACGCGCGCCTTCGAATACGCGAAAAAGGCGCACGCGCCACATACCCGCGCGTCCGGCGAGCCCTACATCTTCCACCCCGTGGAAGTCGCCCGAATCCTCACCGGAATGCGCATGGACACGCCTTCCCTGGAGGCCGCGCTGCTCCACGACGTCCTGGAAGACTGCGGCGTCACCAAGGTCCAGATGAGCGAAGCTTTCGGCCGCGAGGTGGCCGAACTGGTCGACGGGGTCACCAAGCTGTCCGCCATCATGGTCTCCTCCCAGCAAGACGGAGGACCGTCGCTCAACACGCGCGCCGACGCGCAGGCGGAAAATCTGCGCAAGATTTTCCTGGCGATGGCCAAGGACATCCGCGTCATTCTCATCAAACTGGCCGACCGACTGCACAACCTGCGCACGCTGGGCTCCATGCCGCCCCAGAAACAGCGCGGCGCGGCCCGCGAGACCCTGGAAATCTACGCCCCCATCGCGTCCCGCCTGGGCCTCTGGAAGATCAAGCCGGAGCTGGAGGACCTCGGTTTTCAATACCTCTATCCGGAAGAATATGAAGTCACCGTGGCCGAAGTCGGGCGCATGCGCACCGAGCGGGAAAAAATCATCCCCGAAGTGCTCGATGGGCTTCGCGAAAAGCTGAAAGAATTGGACATCGAGGCGCAGATCGAGTGGCGCCCCAAGCATCTCTACAGCGTCTGGCAGAAAATGCGGCGCAGCGAAAAAGGGATCGACGAGATCTACGACCTTATCGCGGTGCGCGTGGTCGTCGACACGCAGGAGGACTGCTACACCACGTTGGGCGCGGTACACGCGTTGTGGATGCCCATCAAGGACCGCATCAAGGACTACATCGCGGTCCCCAAGTCGAACCGCTACCGCTCGCTGCACACCACGGTGTACGGCCCCGGCAACGAGCCGCTGGAAATCCAGATTCGCACCTGGGAGATGCACAGCGTCAACGAGTTCGGCATCGCGGCTCACTGGGCGTACAAGCAGGCAAGG
>VGFD01000862.1 GCA_016868975.1 Armatimonadota bacterium
TAGGCGACAATTTCCCGTCCGCGTTCCTGTGCGAGGAATTTGCGGGCGACGGCGCCGGCCGCCACCCGTCCGATGGTTTCCCGGGCGCTGGAGCGGCCGCCGCCCTGCCAGTTGCGCACGCCGAACTTGGCCTCGTAGGTGTAGTCGGCGTGGGAGGGGCGGAAAGTGTCCTTGATGTTGTCGTAATCGGTGGAGCGCGCGTCCTTGTTATTCACGATGACGGCGATGGGCGTTCCCAGCGTGACGCCCTCGAAGGTGCCGCTCACGATGCGGCAGGTGTCTTCTTCCTGGCGCGGGGTGGTGATCGCGCTCTGCCCGGGCCGCCGTCGATCCAGCTCGACCTGGATGTCCTCCTCGGTAAGCGGCAGCCGCGGGGGACATCCGTCGATCACGACGCCCACCGCGCCGCCGTGCGATTCGCCGAATGTGGTGACGCGAAAGGCGCGTCCAAAAGTGTTTCCCATGCGGCCGGTTTCGCTGCCAAAAGGGGAAAGCCCCCCCGGCGAGAATTCTCGGCGCCATGAGCATTGTCAAGCCTCGGCGCAAGTCGCGCGTGGTCTTTGTCGGAGAAGTCGCCATCGGCGGCGACAACCCGGTCCGCGTGCAGAGCATGACCCTGACCGACACGGCGGACGTCGAATCCACCGTACAGCAAATCCTCGAGCTTTTCGTGGCCGGCTCCGAGCTGGTGCGCTTTACCGTCAAGGACGACGACGGCGCGAAAGCGGTCCCGCACATTCGCGACAGGGTACGCGCGCGCGGCTGCAACGTTCCGTTAATCGGGGATTTTCACTACAACGGGCACAAGCTGCTGGTGAAGTATCCGGAATGCGCCGAAGCGCTCGATAAATATCGCATCAATCCGGGCAACGTGGGCAGCGGGAAAAACCACGACGCGAACTTCAAGACGATGGTGGAAGTGGCCGCGAAGCACCAGAAGCCGGTGCGCATCGGGGTGAACGGCGGCTCGCTCGACCAGCAGCTTTTGCAGCGCCTCATCGACGAGGATCTGGCCCGCGAAAATCCACGCGGCGCGCGCACGATTTTCTTGGAAGCCATGGTGGAGAGCGGCCTGTCATCCGCGCGCATGGCGGAAGAATACGGGCTGCGGCCGGATCAGATCATCATTTCCACGAAAATCTCTGACGTGAACGAAGTGGTCACCAGCTACCGCGCGCTGGCCGAACGCTGCGACTACGCGCTTCACCTGGGGCTCACCGAGGCCGGCATCGGCGACAAGGCCATCGTGGCCACCGCCATGGCGCTGGGAATGTTGCTGGCGGACGGCATCGGCGACACCATCCGCGTGTCGCTCACCCCAAAACCCGGCGACCCGCGCACCCGCGAGGTGGTGCTCTGCCAGCAGATCCTGCAGACGCTGGGGCTGCGCTCCTTCCAGCCGCTGGTCACCGCCTGCCCCGGCTGCGGGCGCACCACCAGCACGCTGTTCCAGGAAATCGCCGTGCAGACCGAAGAGTACCTGCGCAAGATGATGCCCACCTGGAAGGCGGGCGGCTACCAGGGCGTCGAGTCGATGAAGGTGGCCGTGATGGGCTGCGTGGTGAACGGCCCCGGCGAGGCGAAGGGGGCGCACATCGGCGTGTCGCTGCCCGGCACCGGGGAGAGCCCGGCCGCGCCGGTGTACGCCGACGGCCAGCACGTCGCCACGCTTAAAGGGGACGACATCGCCGGCCAGTTCCGCAAGCACCTCGACCGCTACGTGGACGAGCACTACGCGCCCGTCGCGATCAGCCGAGTCTAGGGGGGGTGTTGACAATCACCGCACTACTGCGGACGCCACTCTGGGCCGACCTCTTGGTCCTCCGCGACTGCGCTCCTCAACGTACCCGAAAGTACGCCTGCGGTGCTCGCTTGTGCGGACCGGCGAC
>VGFD01000863.1 GCA_016868975.1 Armatimonadota bacterium
CCGATCAGTTCTTCGAGCCGCGCCCAGTGCTTTTCTTCCATCCGGTCGATGCCCCAGGCAACCGCCGCGGCGCGGTTGTAAACGGCCAGGTCGAGCGCCTCGTTGCGGTCCCGCATCTTCTGCCACTGCGTCTTGCGGTAGCCGTGCTTGTCGGTGATGGTGACCAGTTGCTCGGCGGTCAGCTGCGCAAAGTACTCCCGGTTGTACTGCGGGAAATGGCAGTAGCCGTCCGGATACGCCTCGCCGGCTTCGAGGTCCGGGGCGTCCAGGTTCAGCCAGCGGTACAGCTCCTCTTTGACGAAGTTCACGTTCACCGGCCAGATCTTCACGCCGGACTTGATCTTGCGGCCCATCGGGCCTACCTCGACCGCGGAGGCCGCGCCCAGCACCGCCGGAACGCGCGAGTCGCCCTTGATCACCATCACGGTGCTGCCTTTGCCTCGCGCCCAGGCATAGACCTGATCGGCGCCGTAGCCCGAGTCAACGGCGAGGCGCGAGAGCCGCATCGTCGTCCCGTACTCGCTGGGCCAGCTGGACTCGGCGATCTCGGTCAGCCGGTCCCAGACCACCTGGTCCTTCGGGCTACCGTGGATAACGATGTAGTCGACCGACCAGTTCTCCTTGCCGCGGCCCCAGGCCTTGATTTCCACCTCGAGCCGGTCGATCTGGACGTCCACCGCTCCGGTGAGAAACAGTCCGCCGCGCGGCACGCGCCCGATGGGATACGACTCGCGCCGTTCATACAACCGGGCATCGTTGGGCGTCTCCCCGCCCAGGCTGTAAGACTCCCCGAGGACGGTGTTGTAGAAGGTCTGCAGGAAGTCGGTCTTCTTCTCGGCCTGCTCGTACTTGGCGGCAATCGAGGCCCAGTTGAGCCAGCCGACCGGCGACAGCAGCCCGGTCAGGGCGTAGCCGCGAATGGTGGGATCGCATTCGGCCGTCGGCCGCCACTCGCCGCGCGCCAGCATCCACGCCTTCTGGTAGTTCTGGATGAATTGATTGCAGTGGATGCACTGGTACTCAACCTTCTCGGGCTTTCCCTTGGGCCAGACCAGGCGCGTGAAGTGCAGCACCTGCGGGTCTTTGCAGTGTGGACACGGCAGCCAGAACTGGCGCTGGTCGGTCTCCTCGAAGGCCACATCGATGCGGCTGCGCCCAGTGACCGTCGGCGTCGAGCCCATGCAGATCTTCGAGCGGGCAAAGGTGGACGTGCGGGCTACGGCCAGTTCGATCGGGTCGCCTTCGTCATCGACGTTCGGCGGATAGGCGTCGATCTCATCGAGCGCCAGGAACTTTGCGGGCATGGACCGCAGGCCGACCGAGGAGTTCGCGCCGGTCATGAGCAACATGCCGCCGGGAAACTCCTTCTCCAACATCGTGTTCGACGAATCCCGGCTCTTCTCCTCGGCAACGCGCGAGGTCAGCACCGGCGTCTCGTTGATCATCGGCGCGATGCGCTGCTTTGAATACCGTTTGCACAGGTCGACGGTCGGCTGCACGAGCAGCATCGGCCCCGGCGCGTGATGAATCACGTAACCGATCCAGTTGTTCAGCGCCTCGGAAAAGCCGACCTGCGCTGGTTTCTTGACCACCACCTTCCGTACCGGCGATTCGACCGACAGGCAGTCCATGATTTCCCGCAGGTAAGGCGTCCGATCACTGCGGTACTTGCCCGGCGCCGATGCGGCCTTGCTCGACAGCATCCGGTACTCGTCGGCCCACTTCCAGACCGACAAGGGCGGATCGGGACGAATGGCGTCAGCGATGGCGCCCGCGACGACTGATTCGGCGGTGACGCTGTCGCTCATACGGTCCTGCCTCTCCCTACTGGCTGAGCGTTTCCCCAGCGTGATCATTCAACGCCGATTTGATCTCGTCGGTCAGGATCC
>VGFD01000864.1 GCA_016868975.1 Armatimonadota bacterium
CCCGCCTGGGAGCCCTGGCCAAGGCCCAGGGAGCTGAAGCGCTCGCCACGGCGCACTCCGCAAAAGCCGCCGCGCACACGGCGGGCGTCCTGTCCATGGTCTCCGGCGGCATTGCGGTCGTGGACGGCGCCATTAGCATCCACCAGGGCATCGTGACCAAGAACAAGGTGGTGGAGTTGCACCACGTCGCGGACGGCAAGCTGGCCGAGATCGCCTCCCCGGACGGCCAGATCAGCCAGGAGGTCCAGGAGGACTACGACGCCGTCAAGGCGCGCCTTGGCGGGCTGACGCGGCAGGCCAGCCGCCAGCAGGTGGCGGGGGGCGCGAAGGCGCTCTTTGGCGGCCTCATGATCGCCAGCCCGGCGACCGGTCCCGCGGCTCCCATCGTCGGTGCCGTCGGCGCCGTCGGGTACCTGGGAACGAGCATACTGGAGGCCATCTTCCATTGAGTTCAACGTGACCGCCGGCCTGCTTGGTTCTGACGAGCGCTGACCGCGAGACCCGACCGTGGGAGGTAAGGATTCTCGCCTCGACTTGCGGGCTGCCGCATGACTCGATCGCGCTCCCGCAGCAGATTCGCACCATCTCCTCGGCCCGCGTGCGCGGAACGAGCTACGGGCGCCTCGTCGACGCAACGCTCAGAAAATCCGTCGCCGACCAGATTCTGCGTCACCTGTCTTTACAAGATCTGGCTCGTCTAGAGCTTGAGGAGTGACGAGACCAGAGAAGAAACTCCTGGAGGCCCTCCCATGCGACCCCTGACTACGTTGATCGCCGCCATCGTGGGTGTATTGTGGCAGGCCTTTCCAGCAAGCGCCTACGAGATCGCGGTCGTCCAGAAGCCGGCCCAGATCACGCTGGAAGGGCGCCGACCGCGAACTTTCCGGCCCGCTGCCGAGCGCGTGGAGGCCGGAGAACGGGTTCTTGTGCTCTTTCGCGACGGTGATCGAGCCGCGGTTGTGCTGGGCTCGGCGCAGGTCGTCTCCCCCACCATGGCGCTGCTCCGCTTCGGATACGTTCCCAAGACGTGCTTGCGCGCGCTCGGGCGCGAAGCCAGCAGCGCCGCGACGGTCGAGGATCCCGACGGTTATGTCAACCTGCGGGCCGGGCCGTCCAAAGATTACCCCGTCCTGGCGCGCGTCCCTCGCCGGGAGGCGGTCTTCGTACTCGGCCCGGGAGAGTGGACGCGCGTCATGACCGCGGCCGGGCGAGAAGGCTACCTCCACTCCAGCCGGCTGCGGTTCACCTCGCTCGATGGGGGAAGCGTCGCCGTGCAGCGGAGTCTGCTGGAAACTGTACGGAAGGAGCGCTCCCGGAAGGGCCCCAGCAACGGTGCGAAATTCGACATCTTCCGAATCGGCACGGATCTCTACATCTATACCACCGACGGGCGCCTTGTCGAGCACGCTCGCTGCCTTCCCCGGGGCGGCGCGGTCGGCAACTGGGCCCTGGTGGACGCCAACAGCCTGACCGCCGAGCGCGATCCCATCTTCTTTCCGGCCGCCAGCCCGGTGCTTGAGCGGCGTGGCGAGGCCTGGGAAATCGTGACGTACCTCGAGGAGACCCTGGACCGCAAGGTGGCGGCTCGAATGCCCGAGAACGTCAAGCGCGCGCTCGGGTTGGACAGCGAACCCTAGTCAGGAGGCCGCATCCCCCGACCCGCGGATGCACGCGGGCCGCATCCGCCGACCCGCGGATGCGCGCGGCCCGCATCCTCCGAAGCGCTACCCGCGCGGATGCACGCCGGCCGCATCCCCCGATTCGCGGATGCGCGGGGGCGGCCATTGTCCGCTCTCCAGGAGCTTTCGGAAGTAGCTGAAACTACTCTCGTTCGGACGGGAGAACTCGGTGGGTGCGGATAGAAAGCGAGGGGCGCGCTCTTCGGTG
>VGFD01000865.1 GCA_016868975.1 Armatimonadota bacterium
ATCCGTTCGCGCTGGTGGTGGTGGAGGCGGCGGCGCGCGGCATTGACCGCGTTGGGCTTCCCATGGGACGCAGCCTGCTCGCCGAGGCGGCGCTGTACCTCGCCACCGCGCCGAAGAGCGCGGCTTCCAGCGTGGGCCTCGAGAAAGCGCTGCGCGACGTGCGGGCCGGCGCGCGTCACCCGGTGCCCCTGCACTTGCGGCAACGCTCCCTGCGGGGAGCGCCGGAGCCGGGCTACGGGCAGGGCGGCGCGCTGCCGCAGCAGCTGGCCGGGCAGTTCCTGTTCCGCCAGTATCTGCCGGACGCGATGTCGCGGGAGGTGCTCTACGAGCCGGGCGAGGAAGGCAACGAGGCGCGCATCCGCGAGCGCCTCCGTGCGTGGTGGCCGGAGAAGCGTCGTTAGCGGTTTGGCCGCACCGTTCATCGGCTAAGAGATATTGGCTGCCTTCGCGCACGGTGAAATGGCGTGGTTACAACGTTTTCTGACTTCCCTCGTCGGGCTCGAAGTTGAAGGAATCACCCGGGGCGACGCGAACCATGAGGGGCTTCTCGGGCCCATTATGGTTCGCGTCGCACAGAATGATTCGGAGGTGACGCATCGTATGGACGATCGTCGTGACGGCATCGGGTTCGTGTTTGGTCTTCTCGTGGGTGCCCTCGTCGGCGCCTCCATCGCGGTCATCCTGGCCCCCCAGTCCGGCGCGGAGACCCGTGACACCTTGCGCTCCAAGGCGCACGAGGTGAAGGGCAAGGCGCAAGAGCTGATGGGCGAGCTGAAGGACGACGCCGGCGAGTGGGTTGAGAAGGGCAAGCAAGTGATCGGAAAGGCCTTCCGCCAGGAGGGCGGCCAGACGTTCAGTCGTTTTGAGGGCGAAACCACCGCCTGATGCAGGCCAGCGTCCCCGTCGCGAGGCGGCGGTGGGCGCTTCCTGTTGAGAACCGCCCTGCCACGGCCGCATCCCCCAGCGTCCGGGGCCCATCGAAGGGAGGCTTAAGTTCTTGGATATCAAAGTCAACACGCATCCGCTCGAGGGCAACCGGGCGCACGCAGTCGAAGTCCAGGGTGAGATCGACGTTTACACTTCTCCCCGTGTCAAAGAGACCATCAACGAACTGATTGACGCCGGCCACTACAACATGGTGGTGAACCTCGAAGGGGTCCGCTACATCGACAGCACCGGACTCGGCGTGCTGATCGGCGCGCTGAAGAAGGTCCGCGAAAAGAATGGCAAGATTGTCCTGATTTGCACCAACCCGCAGATCAAGAAGATTTTCAACATTACCGGCCTGATCAAGATTTTTGACATCTACAAGGACGAGGCCGAGGCGCTGGGAAGTTTCGCGGGAGTGTCATGACGTCCGCGCCCGTTGGATCTTCGAACCAGGGCGCCCGCGCCCTTTCACTGAAGATTCCGGGGCAGGCCGAATACATCGGAATTGCGCGGCTGGCCGTGTCCGGCCTCGCCAACCAGCTTGACATCCCATACGATGAGGCGGAAGACCTCAAGCTTGCGGTCACCGAGGCTTGCAGCCACCTGTTGCGCAGTGCGGCGTCGCGGGTGGATCTGCTGGTCGAGTGCCGCTTCGCGCCCGACAACCTGGAGATTCAAGTGAAGAGCGCGCCCCAGGGCGGAGATCCGCTGCCGGTTCCAGGGTGGTCGGCGGCGTCGGGCGATTGGGATCCCGAGCTGGAGATCCACCTGCTCGAGGCGCTCATGGATCGGGTTGCGATGGAAACCGACGACAAACGGGTGCCATGGCCGTCAGCATGGCGAGGCGATTGCAAGGCGGGGTCTGAGCCGTGAGTGCCGGGGGGGCAGAAGAGCGTGACCGACAAGTGGGACAAAGAAAGAGTCCGCGAGACGTTCCTC
>VGFD01000866.1 GCA_016868975.1 Armatimonadota bacterium
CGCGGAGCCGAGCACGCAGAGCAGCAGCAGGCGCTGCGTGCCGCGCATGAAGCCCATGAGGCGACGCAGGTGGGTGTATGCGTTGAAGGTTCCGAGAGATTCTTCCTCGACCCTCATGCTTCCAGCTCCTGCAGCTCGTACATCTCACGATAATATCCGGGCTGCGCAAGCAATTGTGCGTGCGTGCCGCGCTGCACGACGCGCCCTTTTTGAAGCACGATGATCTGGTCGAGATCGCGCACCGAGCGGACCCGATGCGAAATTACGATCGCCGTGCGGCCCTCCAGCCGATCTTGCAGGCCGTGCAGGACGCGCTCTTCGGCCTGGGCGTCGACCGCCGACAGGGTGTCGTCGAGGACCAGCACCGGCGCCCGCTTCAGCAGGGCGCGCGCCAGGCTCAAGCGTTGCTTCTGGCCTCCGGAGAGCGTCACCCCACGCTCGCCCAGCATGGTCTCGTAGCCCTGGGGAAACTCACCGATCTCGTCGTCAACCGCGGCCAGCCGACACACCTCGCGCAGTCGCTCGAGATCCGCATCCGGGTCGCCGAGCCGCAGATTTTCGGAGATGCTCTCCGAAAACAAAAATGCCTCCTGGGGAACGTACGCGATCTGGCGGCGCAATTGCGTCAGGTTGAGCGCGGCCACGTCGATTCCGTCCAGGAACAGGGTGCCTGGCGGCGGATCATAAAGACGCGAGAGCAGAAACGCCAGGGTGGTTTTTCCGCTGCCGACCTCTCCGACCAGCCCCAGGGATCCTCCGGCTGGAACCTGAAAGGAAACCTCGGAAAGCGCATTTCCTTCCGCCCCGGGATACGCAAACCCCAGATTCTTCGCAACAATTTCCCCGCCAAACGCCTGCGACGCCTCCGGTAAGGTCGGCTCCGACGGCTGATCGAGCATCTCCTGGATGCGCGCCATCGATGCGGCGCCGCGCTGAACCAGGGTGAGCACCCAGCCAGCCGCGATCATCGGCCAGCTCAACATCCCCAGGTAGGTGGAAAATGCGGTGAAGCTGCCCAGCGACATTTCCCCGCGCGCCACCTGCGCGCCGCCAAACGCAAGCAAAATGGCCATGCTCAATCCGGCCAGCAGCATGATCACCGGATGGAACAGGGCGTCCACCCGCACGTACTCCATCTGGCGGTGGTAGCACGCGTCGTTGAACCGCTGAAAATCCCGCAGGTCGCCCTCGTCCTGCACGTACGCGCGCAGCACGCGCATCCCCGACAGGCTCTCGCGGGCCTTCTCGGTGAGATCCTCGAAAGCGCTCTGCACGCGGTCCCAGCGGTGGTAGATCATCCGCAGCGCGACCGCCATGACCAGGGCCAGCACCGGAAACGGCGCGGCGGTGATAAGCGCCAGCTTCCAGTTGAGCACAAACAGCGTGACCAGCGCCACCGCGGCGAAGGCCGTGGCGTCGAAGCCGGCCACCATCCCCATGGCCAGCGCCATGCGGACCGACGACACGTCGTTGGTGGCCAGCGCCATGATCTCGCTGGTGCGCGTCCGGGAATAGTGGGTGACCGGCAAAGAAAGGGCCCGCTCCAGCAGGCGCTCGCGCAGGTCCATCTCGGCGCGCCGCGCCGCGGAGAGAAGAAAGTGCCGCCACACGAAGCGCGCGACCACGGTCCCCACGGTGAGGCCCAGCAGCAGCCAGGCCTGGCGGATGATGACGTCGGCGGCGTCGGGGCCCGGGGCGGACACCGCGTCCACGCCGCTCTTTACCACCAGGGGCGCGACAAGCTGGCAGCCGTCCGACACGATGAGCGCGAGCAGGCCGGGGATGACGAGACGGCGATTTTTCCAGAGGTAGCGGACGAGCCCGCGCAGACCGATGGACATCCCCCCTCAGATTCCGCCCGCCCA
>VGFD01000867.1 GCA_016868975.1 Armatimonadota bacterium
CACGCCATGGTGCTGGCCGGGCGGCAGAATTCAAAAAACAACAACCACGTTGGCATGTCCGACGACTGCTTTCACTCCCCGCTGATCATCGTTCGGCCCGATGGCCCGCGCGGCGTGCGCGTCTCGCGCATCACCCAGAATATCGATCTTGCTCCCACGCTGCTTGGCCAGGACTCCGCAAAGTTCACCGGGCGGGATCTCTTCGGCCCGCCACCCCGCCACGCCTACGCGGTCTGTGAAAGTCCCCGGCTGGAGGCGCGCTCCATCTTTGACGGCCGCTGGAAATACATCGAATATTTGCAGGTGCTGATCGAGCCGGAGCACTACCGCCCCTACCTGGAGTCCCGCAAGGCCCTTGCCGGGCCGCTCGACCCGGCCGCCTGGCTTCCCCTCCAGCAGGAGGCGGCGGCGGCCCACAATCCCCACGACACCGTTTTCTTCCGCCCGGCCGGTACGCGCGAATTGTACGACATGGCCTCCGATCCCGAGGAGACGCGCAACCAAATTGCCCGCCATCCGCTGGAAGCGGCGCGACTGGCCTACGTGCTGGAGGCGCGCATGCCGCGGTTGCGGGTTGCCCGCAGCGATCCCCAGGCGCTGGAGATTCTGCGCAAGTACGGTTACTGGTAGATTATTTTTTCTCCAGCCAGCGGACCATCAGTCCGGGGACCACGGCCTCTTCGTAGAGCGGCTGTTCCATCAGCCATTTTTGCTGGGTCGCGTTGAGCAGGCCATTGATCCGCGCCTCAAGATCCGCCTCATTTTTCAGCTCCCGCTGCATGATCCGCAGCGAGGCGAGCGCCTGGCGGGCCTGCAGCGGGCTCAGCGCAGGCCCCTGGGTTTCCAGGTAGGACAGGCCGGTGAGCACCATCCAACGGCTGACCGCGGCGGATCGCCTGCTTGCAGTCGGCGTCGGTGCCGTGGCGACCGCCTTCTTTTCCAGGCCGGCGATCAACGCTTCGAGCAGCGGATCGCGGCCGGGCGCGAATTCGCTGGCGTCAATCTGGGGCGGCGGATGGGGCTGGACCAGGACGTCGCGCTGATCTTCGGTGAGCACGTGAAGGAGCTGCGTTGCCGCATCCCCCAGGCGGCGCGCGCTCTGCTCGTAGCGGCGGGCGAGGTCGAGCACCTGCCTGCGCTGGGTGGGGGACAGCGCGGCCGGCGTGCTGTCCATGAGCAGAAGGCCGGCCACGATCTGAGGCAGGCTGCGGGGGGCCGGCGGACGCGGCGGCGGAGGAGGCGCCTTGCCGGCCGGAGTGCCGGGCGGCGGAGGAGCCTTGCCGGCGGCCGGCGCGGGGGGCGACGGAGGAGCCTTGCCGGCGGCCGGCGCGGGGGGCGGCGAAGGAGGAACCGCGCTGGAGGGGGGGCCAGGGGGCGCCGAAGGCGACTCCCCCTGGGTCATATTCCCGGAGGGAGGTGCCGGGGGTGTGGCAGAGGGCGGGGTGGCAGCGATCTGCGGGGGCGACGCGGGGCGGGGTGTGGCCGAAGGGCGGGCCGCCACCGCGGGTGTTCGGACGTTGCGGGAAGCGGCCGGGCCGGGCGCCTTCCCGTTGTTGCCGGAGGCTGCGGCGCTGGCTGCCACCACGGGCGTCTTCTTTTTCCCACGCGCGGTGAGCAGCCAGCCCACCTGTACTACCAGAATGACGAGCAGGGCCCACATCAGCCAGCGGTAGGAATCCGGCTCGCGGCCGGTCTCGCCGGCGACGGTGGGCGAAGCAGCTTCTTCGGAAGCCTCCATCGTGTGCAGTCACCTCTTCCGTGATTCGGCTTTTGCGACATTCTAGCAGACCGGGAGCGCGCCCGATTGAAACGCCCTGCCGCGCGGGGTATACTTCAGCCCGTGACAACCCGCATTGTCGTGATTT